>NZ_JBHIMN010000015.1:0-28142 GCF_042194155.1 Bartonella sp. MR63HLJHH | reverse complement strand
AGGAATGCGAGTTTCCATGTTTTATCTCCTTGAATATGCTGGAGATACAATGTCTTTTTGCCAATTATGTTCCAAAAGTGAATAGATATGCGCCAAAAAGGACAGAAAACATCGAAAACAGGACGGTGATCATTACTTAAAATTCTAGAGTCTTTATTTTATTATTTCATTTTTTTGTAAAAACAGCGCGTCTTCTAAAATTTTAGTTTTTTTATATTGCACTTATGATTAAAAGAATGCCTCAATTATTCAAAATAAATATCAAAAGTATTCAATTCAAAAAGCTATGAGAGATAAAAGAGAAGGAAGAAACATTAGTGTTCTAAGCTGTTTTTCCTTCTCTTATTGCTCTATATCAAAACGATGCTCGAAAAATTATTTCAATCTTTTAAGTAAAAGCTCCCAACACCAAGAAGGCAGATTCAAAATTTTTGAGGCAATGTCTGACAATTTTAAGATTATATCCAAAATTGACTTTTTTGTTGTGTTTTCAGTTTTGGGATGAGATGCAATATGCACATGTTCTGATGGACTATTTTGTATGAAGGTACCGTAATTTATAATGTTCATTTGAATCGGTGTATTAGAAGGGTTATGCACTGTTATTGGTGTATAGTCGCTAAAGATTTCTTCTTTTATGTTTTTTATATCCTTTGTTTCAAATATATCTTTATACAAACTGTTTTTGCATTTTTCCAACATGGTGTTGCTGAAAATACAGACATTCATTATTTTTCCCATGAGTGTTTTTATTTTATGGATAAAACTTTCGACATAGCTTGTGAATGGATTTTTCAAAGCCATTTTAATATCGTTACTGATGCTGATTATTTTGTCGAGCGCTTTTTTTACTGAGGAGTCCAAAATATCTTTGATATTTGAAAAGTCATGCTCATCAAGTTTGTTGATCATATCATAAGACCATCCCGAAAGACAGGCAATCATTTCTATTGTTTGCTTGATCCCTTCCTTTTTGCTTATTTCTCTTAAGTCTTTAACTTTTGCACGTCGTAAACTAATCTCTGTATATGTTTTTTCTTCAACTGTAAGGGGTATCAGTAATGGGACGCGTGTTATTTCTATTATGCACATTCACAGCTCTTATGAGTCAATTAAATAAAAATATATTAAATTACAGTATTATATTTATCAATATGTTATACAGTTTTTTTAATTTTTTATCTTAATTAAAAAGTTTCATGCAATGAGCAAAGTATATTTGTTTTTTTGCAGGGGTGTCATTATACTCTATGAGCTGATAGACCTAAATTCTTTACAATAAAGGTTTATGTTGATAGGCTTTTCAAGCTATTGTTGTGTTAGAAGTGGGCTTTGTACGGTCGTAATTTTGGAGTAGAGCCGTCAATAGACCGTTTTTCTTCCTTGAATTTTGTAGATTCATTTCACTCGATATTGTATGAGAATACCATTGTTGTCGCGGAGAAGGTATGTAATATCAGTGCATTTTATCTATGATGTTTCTGAAAAAGGTTGATGTGTGTTATAGCAAGATGTGTGTACAGGAAAGCTTATTTAGGGAATAACTTTTTGTCCCATGAAGTCCGTAAAACAAAACGCTGTCTATAAGAAAAATAATATTTTTACAAAGTAAAATAATAACACTTTTAATAATTATTATTTGTATGTATAAGCATAAAATATAATTATATTTGTTATATTTAATTAAATACTATTTAATCTCTAACTAAAAGTGTGATTTTCTTTATGATTCATAAATATACATTACCATTCATTATACTTATTGTATGTTTATCGACGGGGGGATTGATTTCTACCGACATTTTTTTACCAGCACTGGGAGAGATGCGTCAATATTATCAAGTGACACAATCTCAAATTCAGAGTGCAGTGGCAGTTTTTTTGTTGGCATTGGCACTTGGACAGCTCATTTATGGGCCGCTGAGTGATAATTTTGGGCGTAAAAAAACACTTCTATTGGGCTTATTCTTGTGGTTATTTACAACATTTGGTGCGATTTATACGGTTCATATTCACGCTTTTCTTGTGTTACGTTTTTTGCAAGGTCTTGGTGCTTGTGCGGGACTTGTCTTAAGTCGTGCAATTATCAATGATTTGTTAGATAAAAAAGCAGCCGGAAAACTTTATTTGATTGTTTTCCCTTTTATTGGAATGTCACCAGCACTTGCACCTTTCATTGGTGGACTTTTGATACAAGCTTTTCATTGGCAGGCAACTTTTATCTTTTTAAGCTTTTTTATATTTTTGACCATTTTGCTGTGTTGTTTTGTGCTAACGGAAACTCTGCCCCCTCAAAAACGGCAGCATTTTTCCCCTGTAGGATTGATGAAGGCATATTTAGGCGTTTTTAGAAATAAACAATTTATTTTTTATGCACTTATTCCGTGTTTTTCTTACATAGCTTATTTTGCTTATATTGTGGAATCGCCTTTTTTACTCACGACTTTGGGTCTATCACCAATACACATTAGTTATAGCTACATTGGTGTCTCATTGCCCTATATTTTGGGAAATCTTTTGGCGCGATGGTTTTTTGAACGCGAGTCTATGGAAAAGACTGTCTGTCGAGGATACATTATTTTTGTTATAGGAGGCGTGCTCTTTGCTGTGCAAATGTATCTAAGCCCATGGCCCCTTGTGACAAGTTTTTTGGCTATTGCTGTTCTGACTTTTGGTAATGGTTTTTTATTGCCGTTAGGAACAGCGTTGGCTATTTCATCGCATCCGAAAGCTGCGGGAGCGGCTTCTGGTGTTATGGGATCTTTGCAATTAGGAAGTGCGGCGCTAAGTGCAGCGGTTATCGGAAAAATCTCTGGTCATAGCCCACGGGCTATGGCCACTTTGTTAGCTGTGTGTTGTATGATTGGTTTTATCATTTATATTCAAAAAGCGCGTCATTTTATGACCTCAGAAATGAGCTGAGTGAAATGATAAAAAGAAAGCATTATGCGGAAATGCTTTTGATGTTTTACACAAATGGGGCACCTGTACATTAGATGAATTTTTTTTATTAAGTTGTTGGATTGAATGGGTTTAAAATTTGTTACAAGCTTAGTTTGAGTTTAACAAATCGATTATGATGGGGGGGGAGTATGAGCCTAGAGTTTCAACATATTTTCATTATATTGGGTGGGAAAAGTTTTGGCTCTAATGCATGTTTTAAAATAAGGGGAGGAATTGATCAATGAGCCTTCCTATTATTATTCTTTCTCCTGTAATGCCAATTTGGGATGGTGGTGTTTTTTGTTCTCCATTGACAAAGCTATGCTTATCAAAAGGATTCCCTGTCACTCTGCTGGATACGCTTTCTCTTTTTCCTAAGAGTTCTCATGTTCTCAATCATTCTGCTGTAGATATTTTATCTTTTATAGAAGAAAAACTTAAAAGCTATTTTAAAGAGCCCGCAGTGCTTGTGGGATTTTCTATGGCTGGAATGTTGGTACAAATATTGGCAGCACGGCTTCCCAATGTTCAAGCTGTGCTTGCTGTGAATGCACCTGGCTATCTTGATAAGGTTTTGCAACGGCGCCTTGGAGATATTCTTGTTTACTTAGAAAATAATGATTTATCAGGAGCTTTGGAAATACTCAATGGTTTTATGCATCCTTCTGGCATTATGAAAAAAAGAGTTTTATTGGAGGCTCCTGATCAACAAAAAAGCGTGGCAATTGAACGCATGACAAGAGGCTTTAAACTCTTATTGGCGATGGATGCTAGAGATGAAATAGTTAAGTATAAGGGGAAGTTTTTAGCTTTAGTGGGAGAAAAGTCACAACTTGCAACGGTAGATAATCAGACGAAAAGTCCTTGTTTCAATCATGAATATAAGATCATCTCTGGTGCTGGTACGCGTTTGTGGGAGGATAATCCTGTTATGACGGATACAGTCATTGATGAATGGATGGAGGGATTATGAAAAAGAAAGTTCTTGTATTACCTGGTGATGGGATAGGACCAGAGGTTTGTGATGCTGCGCTGATGGTCTTAGAGCAATTTCAATTGCCAATTGAGTTTACTTATGGTGATATTGGTTTTGAATGTTGGAAACAGGAAGGAGATCCTGTCCCTCAAGCAACTTGGCAAAAAATTACTCAGAGTGATGCGATTTTACTTGGAGCTGTGACCAGTAAAGGAAAAGAAGCGGCTTTAAAAGAACTTGAACCGCATTTAAAAGAGCAAAACCTTGCCTATGTTTCTCCTGTACTTCAGCTTCGCCAAAAATTAGGGTTGTTTGCAAATATACGCCCTATAAGATACATCTTTGGTCCGAAAAAACCTTTTCATTTTTATGTTATCAGAGAAAATAGTGAAGGTCTTTATGCTGGATTGGATTTTCGGGGTATCACTCCTGAAGCAGCCGCTTGGTTAAGACATCCCAATTTGACAAAATATGGGCTTGAGGAAGCTGCGTGGACAGTCCGTTTGCAGACACGCTTTGGTTTAGAGCGGTTATTTGAATACGCTTTTTCTTATGCAAGAAAATATGGCATGAGGCGAGTTACTTTTGCTGATAAGCCCAATGTTATGCGAGAAAGTGGACAATTTTCGCGAGAAATTTTTGAGAAAATTGCGCAAAACTATCCGGAAATTGAAGCAGATATTCATAATGTTGATGCAGTTGCTTTGTGGATTGTAACGAAGCCAGAGCAGTTTGGCGTGATTGTTGCTGAAAATATGTTTGGCAATATTCTCTCTGATCTTGGCTCTGGAGTAATGGGAGGATTGGGGCTTGCACCTAGTGCAAATGTGGGGAGCGAGATTGCTTATTTTGAACCTGTTCATGGAAGCGCACTACGTATTGCTGGACAAAATAAAGCAAATCCTTCTGCGATGCTTTATACCACGGCTTTACTCTTAGAACATTTAGGCTTTAAAGATGCAGCAAAACAACTGTCTGAGAGTGTTGATCAGGTTATTCGTGCTGGAAAAACTGTATCTTACGATCTAGGAGGTGTAGCCTCTACCCGTCAAATGGCTGAAGCTGTTCGCAATTCTCTCATGAAACCTGTCTCTGTTTGTTATGCGGCAATTATTACTATTGGTGATGAACTCCTTTCAGGACAATATTTGAATACGAATTTACAAGATCTAAGCCAAAGCTTAAACAAGAGAAATATTCAAGTCACACGTCATTTTGTTTGTGCTGATCAATTACAGCAAATCAGTGAAACTGTTGTTTCTTGTCTTGGACAAGAAGATCTTATCATTATCAGTGGGGGATTGGGACCAACATCAGATGACATAACACGTGATGCGGTTGCAAAAGCCGTGCAGCAGCCTTTGGTACATCATGAAGATGTTTGGCAAACAATAAAAGGTCAATTACAACGATTAGGGATTACGGCGGATAAGAGTAATGCGCGTCAAGCATTGTTTCCTGAGACAGCAACCGTGCTTGATAATCCTACGGGTACAGCACCAGGGTTTTATCTCTCTTGCGATGGAAGTACGCTTGTTGTTTTGCCTGGTCCACCATCACAGGCTCTTGCGCTTTTAGAGAATTATTTAGAACACAATGAGAAGAAATATTCTTCTGTATCGCGTGCGAGGTATGCATGGACTTTGATTGGAATTGATGAAAGTACCATTGCGCAGTGGGTTGATTGTCATCTTGAAAATGAGCCATTTGAACGGCATTTTTTATGGAAAAGTCCCTATGTTCTTGTGCAGCTGATTGGTCAATCAGAAGCGCCCTTGGAACAACATTTCGTGGAAGAATTTGAAAATCATTTTCACCCCTATTTGGTTGGTGCAGAAGTGACTACTACTTGTAAACAATTAGCGATGCATGCAGAGGTTCATTGGTCTTCCAATGATCCGCAGCTTTTAAAATATTTTCAACCCATAGAAAAAAGTACAAAAAATATTCCAAATCTTGAGGTTGAAGTGAGCCTATCACCTTCTATCGAGACATTAGAAAATCAAGAAGAAAGCCTTGGACATGCCACGATGACTATACGGATGAAAGGTTATGACGATGATCGTGTAACTTTTCCCTATACGCGACCACTTTTAGGTGTCGTCTTACAAGAATATGCAGCTTGGTTGGTTTTAAAAAGATATTTGCAAACTGAGAAAAGCAAATGAACCTCTATGGGGACGTAAAAATATTGCTCAAATTATTGAACGTTCTATTATAAGAAGTATTTTTATCCTTTTCTTAGGTGGTTTTTATCTATAGGTTAATTTTTCTTTTGATGTGTAATTAAATGACTTTGATTGATTCAAGATTAAGAAAAACTTTACTATATTAGGCTCGCTGCATTCAATATTTATAAATGATTAATTATTATTATAAATCAATATGTTATCTTTAATAGAGCCTATGACAAGGAATCCAGGGGCTTCGTGTGCCTCAAGCGTTGTAAATAATTAAGATTCTTTGTAAATCAAAAAGTGATGTTGTGAAAAGACAAGAAGTCGTGTCATTTACAGGAAAGTTTTGCAAATTTTATTGAAAAATACGTCCAGTTTATTGGAATATGTGCCATTCAGTTATCTGATAATAAATTGTTGTAAAGAGCTCATAAAATTTTTCCTATAAGTTTTGTGTGATTGCGCGATAGTTGGGAGTTCGCTTCCGAGGGGCGATATTTTTCAATTTGATAACAGGAAAAACTATTTTTTCTGTAAGACGTGAAAATTTAAGGAGTGATCATTTTATGCTTTTGTTTTTCTTTTGATTGGTAATTTTTAGGAATTTGTTTGAGGAAAATATTTAATGCGGTGTGTTGGTGAATGTGGTTAAAAACATTTTACGCGTGTGTGTGGGAAAAATAAAAATGTGTCTTAATTGTTGATAAGAGTGTCAATGTTTTTGATGAACAAATTTTAGGCGTAATTCTTAGTATCTAGATAGGAAGTCCGTTGCAAATTTTTTAACAATTTGTGTCCTATTTGTTGTGGTGCGCAGTGGTCTTTTTAAGCAAAAAAGAAAGGGCTTTTATGTATCAGATTGATTACAACAGTTATCGTTCTGTCAAGAGTTTTAATCGTCGCGTTCGTTTTCTCGTCATGCATTATACGGCTCTTGATTTTAAATCCTCGGTTATGGCGCTTACAGGAGAAAAGGTTAGTGCACACTATCTTGTTCCTGATCCTTCAGAGCAGACATATCGTGAGGCAGGCTTTACGGACATGCGTATTTTTAATCTGGTCGATGAAAATGAGCGTGCATGGCATGCGGGTGTGAGTTCATGGGCTGGGCATAGTCATCTCAATGATGCATCTATCGGGATTGAAATCGTTAATTTAGCGACTGGTCATTCTGAGTCTCCAGAAGAGACAGTTGATTTTATGGCTTATCATGATGAGGGGGGTATATTTCCTCCTTATAATCCAATACAAATTGATGCCGTTAAGGAGCTTGCATTGAATATTCTTCAACGGTATCCCGATATTATGCCAACTGATGTTGTGGGACATAGTGATATTGCCATTGGAAGGAAAAGTGATCCAGGAGCAGCTTTTCCATGGAGAGAACTTTATAGGGCAGGTATAGGAGCATGGTATGATGATGAACTAAAAAGTCATTATCAAGAGCAATTCTCTAAGAATTTTCCATCCAAAGAAGATGTTTTGGCGAAGCTAAAATGTTATGGATATGACATTTCTGCTGCGTGTACCCAAACAGGATACAAAGATTTGATCCGAGCATTTCAACTTCATTTTCGTCAAGAAAATTATGATGGGATTCTAGATGTTGAAACAGCAGCAATTCTTTATGCATTGGTTGATAAGTATTTTCCGTGAATTCAATGCTTTTTAATTGAAAATATGATTACGTGTAAGCCTTTTTCTTATCAAGAGAGGCTTCTTTTTGCCAATGGGCTTTATGTAAAAAAGAGCATTAATCGTGTAAAAAATCCCATGTACGGTATAAGGCGTTTTATGGAAACATAACTCTACAGAAAGCTCTGTGATTTGCAGAGATTAAATTTTATTGTTTCTTTGTGCTTATATTTTTCTTCCTTTAAAAACGAGTAAAGTCAAGATGTTGCGTATATGATGGCATGTTCCTTACGCAAGATAAAACGCTTCAATCAAAATGGCCTTTTATTGTATATTTACATGCTTGTTTTAAAGAAATGTCTTTTAGTCTGTATCACAACACATATTTTACAGCGACGTTCATAAAGAATATAATCTAAAATCCTCTATGAAGTGTATTCTCATTTTTATGCTTAATAAAAGTGCCTAGCACCATTATATACTTTGCCAGATCTCAATGTTACTACAGCCCTTGGAACTTAAAACGATGCATAAAAGGATTTTCTTTACTTGTTTTTTTCACATGGCTCTCTCCATTTGTCATGTACAAGTGAATGGTTTTGGTTAATTCAACATGCAAAATAATAGATTATCATTATAAATCAATGTGATGCAGATTCAAAAAAAGGTGGGTCGTTTACAGATTGCTACTGATAGGAGTCTCTATTCTTTAGAAGGGGAAGAGGTCAATTCATTTTTTGAAGACATATCTATTTTCTCTTTTATTGCTTTGGAGGATATTTTCATCGTTTTGACAACATGTTTCTTGATGATTAAGTTTTTTAATGCGAGGCAGTGTTGTAAAATGTTGTGTTTTAGGATGTTAATAGAAGACACATTCATGCATATAAAAAACACAATGATGTCTTGTTTTTTCAATATTTTATTTGTTCAGTGTAGAATTTATCTGAGAAGATCATGAGCTGAATTAACAAAGGTGAAAAGTAAATTACCAAGAAAGACCAATTTGGTAATAAAGCAAAGGTATTTGTTCACCTTTAAAGGGCACGCAAGAGATTGTTTGAATTGATGTGTAAGCACCGCCTACGCAGTGTTCTTATCAAGCACATTAGGTTAATTTTCTGAGAATATTTTTGTGAAAGTCAGTAATTTTTGTCAAAAAGACAAGAAAATAAGTATCAAGAAAGATGCTCATGATGTTTGATTGCAAAAATAAAAACTGGCAACTTATGTTGCCAGTTTTTAAAATCTTTAGCTTAAATAGGATTAGAATGAACGCTGTAAACGGATCATACCTTGAAAAGCACTTTTTTTATTGAATAAATGTTTTTCATCATTATTTTTATCCGTCACAATGCGATCATCATTCCAATTAACATAGGTTAATTCAGGTGTAATTACAAATCCTGGAACCAGCGTATATGCAATATTTACAGAAGTTGCAAAAGTTTTTACAGCACTATAAGAAACTTGTGCATTTAAATTTGCCTTTGGAGTGAGTTTGTAAGTGGCACCTGCCCAAGCAGCCCATTTACCGCCCCAGTTTGCATAAATCGTTGTGCTTTTTCGTGATAACTCATCATTTTCATTTACTGTGTAGTAATCAAGGCCATTTTTATAACCAGCCATTACCCATAGATTGAAACGATCATTGATATTGAAATCTGCACGTACTTTTCCAGCCCACTTTTTGTAGTAAGTATCATATGCTGCAACCGCTGAAAAACCACCCCATTTTTGCATAAACTTTATACCCAAAACCACATTCGGGGTGTAATTTTTAATTGCTTTACTTGGAAGAGGAGTATCCTTCGTGATAGAAACAAGCTTATCATCTTTATCAATATAGTATCCTGCTGTTCCAGGAAGAGAATCTGAATTATTGCCTAATTCAGCTCCGATAATAGCAGAAAAGCCGGAGTCACCATTAAAGGTGTAGGAAATAAAATTGGTGCGTGTTGTGCCGGCAGGTGCTATGCTATCATCATTGAGAACATTTCCATAATCACCAGTCCAGCTGTTGAAAATTGTGTCATCAAGACCTACGCGAAAACCACCCAGTTCAATGTAAGCGGCTGAAAGCCTTGCACCAGCGCTGTCTCTACCATCACCCCAGCTTGAGAAAATTCTTGCATATGAACGGAGTGTTCCCATTTCTGTTTCAGAAGCTGCTTGAAAAACAAGGGTGAGCCGTGATGATGCGCCATAGGTTTTTCTTTTGTCTCTAAGTTCAGTTTCGCTTGTTGCATCGATATTATCACCGCCTATAAAATCAGCACGAACATTTCCTGATAAACGTATGCAGGTATCTGTTCCAGGGATATAAAAATATCCTTTTCCGTAGGCATCACAAACGCGAATATATTCTACAGGTTCGGGTTCGGCGATAACTGTTGAAGCAGCATGTACTCCAGAAATTGCTAAAAAAGCTGCTGTAGAGCTTAAAAAGAGGGATTTAATATTCATATAAGATCTCCGAGGTCCGTTTAATCTTCTTCTAAAGAGTATCATTCACCTAACGCATTAAGGACAAAGACATAAATAAAATACGCGGCACTTGTTACCTTAGCTATACTAATCTTTTTAGAGTTTCAAATATGAAATTACCTTTTTGTAATGTATACATGTACTATTCGAGATAATGTGGTAAAAAAGACACAATTTTTGTTTTGTTAACTTTTTATCCCTATGGGCTCAATAGGAGAAAAATTTCAGATATTTGGGAAAAAAGTCGAAAATGTCTTGAACTTTCTGTTGATACCATTTATGCCTCTCTGTCGGAGAGGTGGCCGAGTGGTCGAAGGCGCTCCCCTGCTAAGGGAGTAGGGCTCAAAAGGCTCTCGAGAGTTCGAATCTCTTCCTCTCCGCCATCTATTATTATATCTTCGCCATCTATTATTATATCTTCGCCATCTATTATTATATCTTCGCCATCTATTATTATAAAAGTAGTCGATTGTGTGTGGGAATTTTATTTTCAGTAATTTGTGCCCATTTGCTTTTCTACTAATCCCAATTTTGTGAAGCTTTTTAATTGCTTTTCTTGCTAGACGTTTTCTATCGGCTGTTTTGGTATAGAGTGGTGCTATTTTATCTTTCTTCCATCTAAATTTATTTGCGAAATTGTAATACCTGCGTTAGCAGCGCGTGTGGTTGCTCATTTTCTTAATTCCTGTGTTTATTTTTTATTTTATGTTTCATGAAACAAGTTACAAAAACTTTTTTTCTAATGGCGTAAACTAAAGCAAAACCAATGGGGGATGTTTTAAGCGCAATATGTTTTACGTAAATCGCTATGCCAATTTATATTAAAGGAAATATGATCAGTTGTGGAAAAAAATATCCCGAGAAAGATGGGTTTGTTTCAAAAGTTCTCATGCTTTTGTTGATAAAGGAAAGCGAATCTCTGTTGTAGCATCACATTGACGTTGCATATTTTTTAGCTAAGGATTGCTTATTTATTTTTATGGACATAGGGAGCAGCACGAACATTTGTAAGAATAAGCGGCCGTAAAGCTAGATATGTTACGGATTTTGTTCCAAAAAGTGTTTTTGACTTCTCTATATCGTTCCAATTGTTTGGTGGCACATTTATTATCTTATGACGTTGTTTTGCTAAGCTTTTGCTTTATCCGTTATGTCAGCTTTTATATATCAAATAGGGGAGAAAATATTGTATATATTTGCTAGCGAGTCATTTCTAAAAACGGAAGAATCTTTTTAATTTTGAAAAAATATAAAAGCGAAAAAGGTGGAAATGAGCTCCCATTTTTATCATCATCTTATTAATTCAGTTTTATAATTTTCATAAATCTCTATGGCAGTGTCTTTTAAATAATGAAGATTATGTGTCTTACGTTTTTGTTTATCCCGTTGGGATTATGCCTCTCATATAAAAAGAATATTCTAAACACAAATATACTTGTGTTGCCAATTTGTGCACTTGTGTTAAAGAGATATCTCTTAATGTGTATAGGCCTATTTTGCGACGGCACCTCTTAAATGGTATAAAATGCAAAAGTTTCTGTGAGGCATATAAAGTCTTATAGAGCCACACCATTTGTATACTTATGAAGATGCCACGAGACATATTATACTCCTGCTTCCATGTTGTGATAGACTTTGATTATGGGAGTTCATAAAATGCATTTTTCCTTTCTAAATTGTTTTTATTTATACAGCTTTCTCCACTTACTGATATGCAAGCAATGATTTTGATTGTTTCAACCATAAAAACAGATTTGAAAAGAAAGAATCTTACAATATTCGAGTTTGCTATATTATCATTATAAATCAACATATTGCTTTATATTTTCATTGTATGTTGAAAGTTGGATGTGGCAATGCTCTCAAAAAATTATCGATCTCTTTTAGAAGAAAACATTGTGGGTGATAATTTTAAAATTTTCCTCTCATAGAGACTTGTGAGAGTGTTTCATCCATCTCATGACAACCAAACCACACATGAAAAAAGTAATGGTCGGTAATATTAGGTAGTAAGATGGAGAAACTTTTGCAGGAAGAAAAGAAATAATACTTAATACTGTAATTGAAAATATTCTTCCGCTAAAAGATACAGCACCAACAATACCGGAAATATGCTGCGTTTGTTTTTGGTTAAGTTCTGAGAAAAATAAGCTTTTGGCCCCTATCGGTACAGTGCAAATAAATCCATGGATTAAAGAGAAGGCGATGACTGATGCAGCAGTTTGATGGCTATGAACTGAAAAATAGAGCGCTATGCACATCAGCGCAGAAAAGAAGGAAAAATATTTTATAGAATTCTTATATTTTTTATCAAGAACATGATACTTAGACATCAGTAAATTTGAAAAATATTGTGCTGAAAAGGCTCCAATATGGCAGAACATCAAGACGAGCATTTGCGAACCGTTGAGGTGATTAATTTTCCCCCCTGAAAGTATTATCGGTTGCCAGAAATGATAAATAATTTGAATACCAGCGCTAAAAAGGCACATGAGGAAAATAAACCATGCGCCTCCTACTGTATTTTGAAAGATCCAAAGCGTTTCCTTGGCATTGTGCAAGATTGTTTTTGTTTTGGATGTTTCAATTGTCGTTTTCTTTTCTTCCGGAACAATAAGGAATATCAAAAAAATAAATCCCATCATGAGGCATGAGATGATATATCCCATAAAATATTGTCCAGAGTAATAGATCGTTCCAATTCCTATAATCCCACTGAGAATACTTCCGAAAGAGTTAACTTGGTGGTAGAGATGAGCATAATGCGAAAAGTGATCCTGTTTATCGCCTAGAGAATGGTAAATCCATCCGTCAATGGCGCTGACAATGATGCAAATGCCCGCTGCATAGAGAATTTGCGCAATAATAAGTGCCGTCATATTGGGAGCTTGAAGGCATAGAAGATAAAATATTCCTGTCATAAAGACCCCAGCCATAACGGAATATTTACGTCGATATCTGTCAGATAAAACAGCGCAGGGAAAATCAAGCAGCAGGATGGTGGTGGAAAAGACAACCTGAAGCAGAGCTAATTGCGCCAGACTAACTCCCATGGACATTAAAAAAATAGCATGGTAAACGCCGATCAGCATGCGGACAGCATTATAGGATCCATAGTTGAGAGCAAGGGTGCGAGGTCTGTTCATTGTGTTGTTCCACAAACCTTACAGTGAGGATTTTTCTTTAGAGAACGCTCTTCTGTGAAAAGTTGGCTGCTCCATATCCCCACACGGCGATCCGTGGAAAGAAGGCTTCCATAACCACCCAAAAATTTAAGAGCATCATTAGCACACATGGCAGCTGAAAGTGCATTAACAGGGGGAAATGTAGCAACTTTGAAGTTATTATTAACCATAATACAAGCTTCATAAATAAGGTGATCACTTTTTGCCGGAAGATTGCCTATAGACGAGCTACATGCGTAACAACCAGTTTTCTTAAGTATGTAAAATGGACCAAAGACAGCTATATCATTAACATAACCGGAATTTATATAGGCTTGTTTATTTTTCACACACCATTCATTGATCCATAGGCCTAGCTGAACAGGTGAATCAGCAGAAATGATCCATAAATCAGCTTTGGGTAATTTGTTGATATCCTCTTTTTCAGTAATCAACATTTGTAATTCATGAACTTCAATTTGGCTGTTTCTCCGCATCAGCTCACGTTTAAGAACTGTTGTTTTCGGAAGACCGATATCTTCTTCAGTAAAAAGAATTTGTCTGGTAAGGTTGGTCATCTCGATCACATCATTGTCAACAAGAGTCAATTTTCTAACGCCAGAGGATGCAAGCATTGCTGATACATGATTACCAATCCCACCACCCCCTAAAATGACGACACTTTTTTGCAAAAGAGTATGCTGAACAGAGGTTGGATGCATACCATAACATTTGATAATGGAGATGACTTCTGGAATACCGATTATTGAGGATATTGTCTGATGTTTCAGCTTTGACAAGAAAATGGTTAGAAACAAGAAAATCAAACGCACGGTCAAAATTTTCTTTTAACATGATTAATGATAGTGAATTGTAAACTTCATCTACTGTCTTTTTTTTGATCCATTGTGCCGCAATAAGCACTAAGTTCTCCCAAAAATTTTTATCATTGATAATAAACTGGTTTGAACCTGCACCAAAAATAGCATCCTCTTCACGAACAACAATATGTGTGTATTTTCCTAAAATATATTGTTGTTTCATTTATCCTCCCCACTTGTAGAGCAAACCAACTTTTCCCTGAAAAATAATTTCAGGTAAATTTCTTTAGTTATTACTTATATTCTGTATGATCCATGATTTCCTCCTCGTTATTGATGTTTTCATTATTCACCACATTACATGGGAGGAGGATCCTATATAAAATATTATTATTGTAAATGCATTTTTATGATGTAAAGTAAATATTCCTACATCAAATATTAATGAGCGTACATTGAGAAAAGAACGCATCTCATCAGTTTAAAACTCTATGATCTTTATTAACTTAAAAGTAATAGCATAAAATATAATATAAAAAATGAATAAATTTGAATTTATGTAAAAACACAAACTTTTTTATTGCTGCTACGGATAAAACAAACAAATCTATATTATAAAGTAGTTGATCACTACATTGATTGTGGTTATCCGTTTTGTATACGCATCATTTTATAATTGTTAGTATATTTATTAATCAAAATGTTATTTTTGAAGTAATTATAATATCCTATTAAAATATTTTAAAGTCACCTATAAAGTGATTAAATTGCTCCTATAGAGATATAAAGCTAGACAGAAAAATCTATGACTATTTTATTGAATAAATTAGTTTTTATAGCTTTATTTTGTTTGTTGAGTATTTAATTTGTGTACAATTTATCCCTTTTTATTTTTATCATAGATTATTCTAAATAGATTTAATAAATTTCATTATTAATTTTTCAATACAAATTTAATTGTTTATTTTAATTTATTGCATACGAGAAAATAAAAAATGTTTACAAAAAAAGTTCTGTTGAGGGAAGGCTTATTGCTTATCATATTTTTGCTAATATATCTTTTATCTACCTCGCATGGCTATACGGGTATGGATAAATTATTTTGTTCCCAAGTTGTTAAGGAACGAGATGATGCGGTTCAGAAGTTGGATTCAGCAAAGTTTGAAAAAGACAATGCGGAGAGAGGATGGAACGATACAATGCAAATATTGGGGGTGGCGGTAGAGGACTTGAAGAGAATAGCTTTTGAACAGCAGGCACTCTATTTTGCATTGCTGAAAAATATGCCAAATAACAAGCAATTGGCTTATAAATATGAAATAACGCAAAAGCGGAATGCTGCAATTTTTGAACGGCTCGAGAAGGTTTTTACTTTATTTGAGCATGTTGAGAAAAGAACAGAGGCTTTTCGAGAATTAAATGAAGCAAATAAGCTTAAGGATCAGTCTCAATCATTACATTATTTAGAAGTGATTTCTAAACATCAAGAACATATTGATAACTTAAATCAAGAGGTTAAAAGGCTCGATCACGAAGTTGATAATTTAAATAACAGGCTTCAAAGTCTGAGGAAAATATTTCGATAAGAAACGAAAAGTTATTCATTTAGAAGACACGCTTTAGCAACGAGATAAAGCTCTTACAGCACAAAGGAGGAAAGAAAAGTGACGGCTCTTATGGTACTTTGCGTATCACGAAGGATGAACTCATTCTCTCCCATGGGGAAAACCAAATCCATTTGAGTGAAAAAGGTTTGGTGCTTTCTCATCAATCAACCCGTGTTGAATTAACGGGCAGTGTGCATATTCAAGCAGAAGATTTGCAGCACAATCAAAAATCTGTTGGCGCAAGCCACAAACACGGTGGGGTCAAAATGGGTCCCTCCACAACCTCTTACCCCCTTTAAAGGAGTTTATCATGCGTGAGAACACTTATGTTATTTTAACCAATGCCGATTTTGTTGCTGGTCAACGTTCACCGGGCAAAGGTGAAGAAATTTGTTTAAGTGAGGAAGCGGCTAAATATCCGTTGTTGCTTGGTCAGATCGCTGAAAAACCAGCACCTGTTGTTTCTGCGCCCCCAACTGTTTCTACCACAAAGACAACAAAGGGTGCTTAAAGCATGCGGTGTGGGATAAGCGAAAAGGATGGCTCTCTCTTATATGGTTGGGCACATTGTCAACAGTCACTTCGTAAATGTCTGACGACAAGAATTGGGACACGTGCATTGCGTCGTCATTATGGATGTGATGTTGGAGCATTCCAAGATGCCAATGCTGATCCTGCGACGATGATGCAGCTTTATCAAGCAATTGTTGAAGCACTCGATGATCCAGAGTGTGGAGAGCCTGGGTTTTCGTTGCAGAGGATTGATCTGACAAAAGCAACGCGTGAAGGTACATTCCATTTTGTTTTAACGGGTGTTTTTTATCCCGATGGGCATTTGGGGGATTGGTCGCATAAGGAACCAATGAGTATTGATTTAGAGGTTGGTGATGACAGAGTTTGAACCTTTATCCATTCCACAAATTCCCCCTCCACAACTCCCTTTGCCACAAATTATTGAAGAGCTTTCTGTTGAAGCAATTTTAGAGCAAAAGATCACGCGTTTGACTGAGCTTTTTGCAGCGCATCATATCCCTTATAATGTGGAAAAGACGGCTTATGATCCGGTTGTCATTCAATTGCAAGCGGCCGCTTATGAAGAGTTGCTATTGCGCCAGCGGATTAATGAAGTGGCGCGGGATAATTTACTCACATTTGCGCGTGGAACAAGTTTAGATCATTTGGGGGATTTTCATGGGGTCACGCGCCTTTTGGATGAAGATGATGAGCGTTTGCGCCGCCGCATTCGCTTGAATAGACAAGGACATTCCACAGGTGGCACAGCGCCACGTTATCAATATTTTGCCCTCTCAAGCGATATCCATGTCAAAGATGCTTTTGTTTATCGTGAGGGTAAAAGTCCACTTATTCATGTTGCGCTTTTTAGTGACGCCCCTTCAGGGGTGGCTGATGAAGCTTTGATTGCCAAGGTACAAGCAGCCCTTGATGCCCCCCATGTTAAAATGACCAATGACCACATCCTTGTGAAAAGCGCGGTGCAGCGGATGATCAATGTTTCTGCTGATTTTTGGTTGTTACCGGATGAAGGCTCCTTTGTTTTGGAAAGAGCGGAGCAGAATTTAAGAGCAGAATGGGCGCGTGCGCAAAGGCTTGGGCGTGATTTGTCTTTAAGTTGGATACTAAGCCGCTTGATGGTTGAGGGCGTTCACCATGTGAACATAACGCACCCCTTTGAGGATATTTTGGTCGCACCTGATGAAGCTGTAGCTTTGGGGGATATTGTTTTGTCTGAACGGGGGCGTGCTTATTGATGTCTTCGTTGTTATTGCTGCTTAATTACAGCCATTATTTTTCTGAAAAAGAAGCTTTGTAGGGAGAAGAGCATACATGGAGCAGGGCGTAAAACGATGAAATGCATATAACTGATCCAGTAATGTTGACAATAAGCGCTCAATATGTTGCTCTGGTTACTTAAACAAATGGCTAGATTGGCTTTTATTCTCTGAGATAAGTGCTACTATTGATGAGATAGAATGCGGATGAGCGAATTATTAGTTAAGGAATTAGAGTAATGGGGGGAAAAAATAATCGTCAAGATTTGAGTTGTTTCGGAATCGCTGTATTCGGTATGATTATTATGATTTTGGGGATGGGGATTGGGCGATTTTTCTATACGCCGGTATTTCCAGTTATGTTGGATGAAGGATTGTTTACCTTTAAGCAACTTTCTTATATAGCTAGCGCTAATTATGGCGGTTATTTAGTTGGGAGTATGTTTTTTTCGTTTTGCAGAGTTGGGAATATATCCCGTGCTCCCTACATGCTATTTGGTGCAGCTATAGTGACGAGTGCACTTATTTTTGCCATGGTATTAACAACAAACTTTTACTTGGTCTTCTTTATCCGCTTTGCTGCCGGTATCGCGAGTGCGGCAATGATGATTTTTGGTTCTATTACGGTTATGCAGCATAGTCACAAGCTGTGGGTTATTGCTTCGCTTTATGCAGGTGTGGGAGTTGGTATTCTACTGGGTAATGAGTATGTTATTATTGGTTTGAGTAAATCGCTGAACGCGAAAAATATTTGGTTTGGAGCTGGTTTAATATCTGTTGTATTGTTGCTCTTGTTGTTTATTTTATTTCCACGTCGTGTTGATGCGTCTCAATTTTCTATTAATGAGTCATTGGCACACAAAAATATCGTTTGGTGGGAACTCGCTCTGATTTATGGGCTCGCTGGGTTTGGTTATATTATTGTCGCGACATATCTTCCTCTGATGGCGAAAACATTTAATTTTCCATTACTCGCTAACCATTTATGGTCGTTTGTCGGAATAGCCATTGTTCCTAGTTGTTTCATTTGGTTATGGGGAGCCCATCGGTGGGGGGTATTACGTTGTCTGATGCTCAATTTGCTTATCCAAGGAGGATGCGTATTACTGACATTATTCAGCCAGTCTCTTGTACTGATAGTTCTCAGTTGCATAGGGTTTGGATTTACTTTTATGGGGACGACCTCTCTAGTTATGCCGTTAGCTAAGCGTTTGTATGCGCCGTATGGCATAAATCTGCTAGGCTTGGCTACCTTAACTTACGGTTTTGGCCAAATATTAGGACCTCTCTTGACGAGTTTTTTACAGTTTGCTTCACATGCCATTGCGCTTTCCGTTATCTGTGGTGCTGTAGCGCTTTTTGCTGCTGCTGGAATCTGCCAATATTGTCTTTGTAAAAAGGTCGTTGGCGTTTCATAAACCCGCAATCTTCACTAAAAAGTCGAGAGAATTTATTACGTTCTTTTTGAAACATTTTGTGAAAGTCAAATTATTCTAATAGGGGAGATTAAAGAATGCTTCACTCTACAGTCGCTATTTTGGGCGTTGGTCCTCGTGGGATCAGTATTCTCGAACGCTTGCTCACACTTTATTCCCATTATCCATTTTCTGGGAACATTGATATTTTATTGATTGATCCCAATGAGATGGGAACCGGTACCCATAGTGTGCATCAGCCAGATCATTTATTGGTTAACACTGTTGCTTGCCAGATTACTTTATTTGGTGATGATACAGTTAAGGGTGTAGGGCCTATTCGGAAGGGACCGAATTTCTATCAATGGGCTATTCAACAAGGTTATCGTAATATTAACGGTGTCTTTTCTCGTACAGAGCATAATGTTGGGAAAGAAATCAAAGAAAATGATTATTTATCACGTCGTTTGTTAGGGGAATACCTGTCTTGGGCTTACCAAGAGCTCACGCAAGATTTACCTTCCGGTATTCGTATTAAGGAGATCCGACAAAAAGTTATCAATCTCTATATCCACCAAGATAATAAAACGGATATTCTTTTGGAAGATGGCTATCGTTACAGTGTAGATTTTGTTTATATTACCACGGGTCACGGTAAGAATACATATTCATCGCATGATGAAAATCTGCAACAGTTTGTGGCTGGTCATCAAATGAAAAATGCGCTTTTGAACTATTATTCGAATCCTTATCCAATTGAAAAGTTGGACTCTATACAATCTCAGTCTCGTGTGCTGGTGCAGGGAATTGGATTAACTAGCTATGATGTCTTGTCGCAATTGACTTACGGTCGCGGTGGGACTTTTACTGAAAATGCTGGACAATTGTGCTACATGCCAAGCGGCAAAGAACCGAAGATAGCTCTATTCTCCCGTCAAACATTGCCTTTTAGTAGTCGCGGGATTAATCAAAAGGGTGGTAGTGGGCAATACATACCATCATTCCTTACTCTCGATGCAATACATCATCTGCGTAAGCAATCCAGCATTGCTAACGGTTCTCCGAAGCTGGATTTCGAAACGCAGCTTTTACCTCTGTTGCTTAAAGAAATGTGTTATGTCTATCGAAGTACGCAGCTGGGGCACTGGCTAGACCCTGAAACCTATGTTGTTACTTCCAAAGACGAGCAGTGTATTCAAGCGTTGCTGTATCCTCATCGAAATAAAATATTTGCCTCTTTGAAGGATTATACAAGATTCTTCATGGAGCATTTGAAGGACGATCTTCATTCTTCCGCTGCAGGTAATGTTGATGGCCCAGTGAAAGCTGCTACAGATGTGCTACGAGATGTCCGTGATATCTTACGTTCAGCAATTGATTTTTGCGGGTTAACGTCTTCATCTCACAAGTACTTTATTGAATATTTTAATCCAAACTTTAACCGTATTTCTGTCGGCCCACCGATGCAGCGAAACCAAGAGTTGAAGGCTCTGATGGAGGCTGGTATCGTGACTTTGGCTGGCGGACCTTCACCTAAACTTGTTCTCAATGCTAGTACTAGCCGTTTCGAAATTCAGTCTGTTTTCCAAGATGAAAACAGTTCAGTTGATGGAGATGTGCTGATCACGGCCAAGATTGATAGTTTTTCTCCGTTGCGTGATGAGTCTCCTTTTATCAAAAATTTGGCTGCTCAGGGTATCATCCGGCCATTTATCAACCAAGGATATCATCCTGGTGGTATTGATATTGAC
Organism: Bartonella sp. MR63HLJHH; assembly: GCF_042194155.1. NCBI lineage: Bacteria > Pseudomonadati > Pseudomonadota > Alphaproteobacteria > Hyphomicrobiales > Bartonellaceae > Bartonella > Bartonella sp. MR63HLJHH. The sequence goes on along the minus strand of NZ_JBHIMN010000015.1, from coordinate 7,376 downwards.
TGTCAGCAGCATCCTATAGATACTAAAGGACAAGTACAAAATACATTATGGGTGGTAGGTAATCCAGTAGAGGGGGCCAATTTTTATACATATATTTTGCCTAGACCTTTAGTTAATTCGCGTGCACTGCGGGATGCAGGGCACTGTGTCATTGACATGTACGAGCAGCTTCTTAATCGCCACTCAGTCAAAGATTCAACAATTAATGTACATTGATGATGTAAAAAGCTTCCTGATACGCATGTCCTCCGTATCCGCTATAATAGCGATGCTGATGCTATTCATTTTTCTTATATCTATCTCAATGAGAACTTGGTTTCTTATTCCATTGGCTGGAGTGACTGTTTTCGGTTATTTGCTTTTGACGATACCATACTGGTGGTTGAAGGGGAATGCACGCAGTGGTGTGGTCATCCTGTTGGCTTGTACTTTAGTGCTGATATGGCGTTGGCATTTTCCTGATGTTAGTACTGTGCTTGTGCGTTTTACTGATGTCTTTTGGCTATTACTCGCCATGGGATTGTTGCGCCATGTGATGAATATATGGCGTATTTCAGAATTTCTCTCTGAACGGTTGATGCGCTATGGAAAGGGTTCGCTTACCCTGTCCATCGCGATACTGACTGCGTTTCTAGCTTGGCCGATGAGTTTGGGGGTTATCCCCCTAATGATTGATGCCTTGAAGAAAAGTGTTTTTCCCTCTCGCCATTTGGCCGCTATTGTGATGCGAATGATGAGCATCACAATGGTACTGATGCCAACCAGCATCGGTGCAGCAACAGTTTTCTCTGCTATGCCTAGAACACCAATATTCACATCCGCTGCTTTGGGGATACCACTTTTTCTATTCAGTCTGTTGTTGTTGTGCCTTTCTCCTGTTGTACCGCTAGCTAATCCGATTATTTGCGATGAGAGGAGAGCGAATAAAGAAGGAGAGAGATTAAGAATTTGGATTTTTTTGATATTGTTCTGGCTAACATTTATCGTTGCGTTGACAGTTATCAGGTTGAATGCACTAGAAAGCATTGCGTTGACGGCGAGCATTCTATATGTCATTGAGCGTGGGAGTTCACGCAGTGTTGATTTCTTGACTCCTTTGGTGGCAGTGATACGCAGTATATCAAGTGAAATTCTGTTGTTGCTAGGTTGTAGTCTGCTAATATCTACTTGTGATTTGCTTATTCCTTTGTTGCCGGTGACGTTTAGTCACTCATTGGCATCACTCTCTGTTTGGCAGCGCTATGCCTGTATTCTCTTCGTATTGCCAATTTTCAGTGTAGCAGGAATTCACCCTATGGTGCTATTTAGTTTGGCATTTCCCTTACTAGGGTCATCGATAACTTATGGGGTTACGGATTATTTGGTTTGGATTTGCTTCTTTATTGCAGCTCAACTCCTTTCTCCTGTATCGATAAATGCTATTTTTGCTTCCAGTAGCCTGCATATTTCACCGGTGGATACGAGCTTTAAAATGCATAGCTATTATGTATTAATATTTAATCTTTTTGCGTTCATTTATTTGAGCTTTTTTGTACAATATTTGTAAATTATGGAGATCTTATGCCTTACATAAACATTAAAATTACTAATGAAGGGGTTACCTCTGAACAGAAACGGCAACTAATAGAAGGGGCAACTCAATTATTAGTTAATATTCTGAATAAAAATCCGAAAACGACTGTTGTAGTGATTGATGAGGTGGAGACAGACAATTGGGGTATTAATGGTGTTCCCGTTACAGAATTAAGGAAAGATCAAAATAAAGAATAACTCTATGTATTTGACAATAATTTAAGGTCAATAGGGTTAATCAATATAAAAAATCACGTCCTTTAGCAACATTTGATCAAATCACCATTGGTGCGGTTGTTACAGCCCCTGATGCTGACAACCAAGTTTTTCCCCTCAACGAGCCTATCCTTATCTTTACGCATGAGGGTGAGAAAATCCAAAAGCTTGGGGCAAGAGGCACGGCTCTTGATGTCATTAACGCCGTGTGTGCACAAGGGATTGAGGCACAAATTATCCTTGTGCGTGTGGAAGAAAAATCAACCATTGCTGAGACACAAACTGAGATGGTGGGATCCTATGCTTCCTTAACCGGTGTGCATGCGCTAAAACACGCTAGAGGGCATTTAGGGGTGGAACCTGGCATTTTACTGGCACCGGCTTATAGTGCAGGGCGGATTGATAATGGCAAAAACCCCGTGGCAGATGCTTTAGAACAAGTGGCAGAAAAGCTACAAGCGATTGCCGTGTTTGATACGGGTGGTAAAAACACGGAAGAAAGCCTTGCCTATCGTGCAGATTTTTCCTCACGCTTTTGTTATTTGATTGACCCCTTTGTACGGGTGGCAAATGGTGATGGGGGTTGGAGTGTTAAACCGGCAAGTCCTTTTGCTGCCGCCATGTTTATCAAACGTGATAAGCAAAGGGGCGGTGTTTTTTGGTCTCCCTCCAACCAAGATGTGCATGGCATTTTAGGCACGGCGCGCCCCATTAGCTATTTTGATGGGGAAATCGATCATGAAGCAAATCGCCTCAACCAAGCCGATATTGCGACCTTTATTCCAGCACGGCTTAGCCAAAATGCGCATTTAAATAATTCTGGGGGACAAATAGCTGCCAATGGACGTATTTTATGGGGAAATCATACCACCTCCAGTGATCCACTCTGGCGCTTTGTCAATGTGGTGCGCACCCGTGCAGCCTTGGAAAAAACGATCATCAACAATTTCCGCCCTTGGGCGAATGATGAGAATCTGACCGGTCAACATGTTATTGCCATTACCCGCAGCCTCACGCAGTTTCTTGATGATCTGATTGCGCGTGGAGCCCTTTTGGGGGGGCGGGTTTGGTTTGACCGCGATTTAAATTCCAACAGTACTTTACAATTGGGAAAATTGCGGGTCGAGTTTGATGCGGAAGAAGTGCCACCCTTAGAAGATTTGAGTTTCGGCAGCCGGCGCAATAGCGCTTATTTTGATCGGCTGGTGCAAGATATTCAAAAGAAAATGACTTATCAATTTGGCGATACGCTTGAAACTTATCGCAAAGCAGCAAGGAGTTAAAGCATGACTTTACGCATTGTACGCGGTTTTACCCTGATTGTTGATGATGATGTGAATCTTCACCTTGATCTTGAAACATTGAAACTGCCCACGCTGGAAGAAATCACCGAAACCTATCAACCAGGGGGCTCTGATATGCAGATTGATGTGAGCGGTCTTGGTGTGAAAGCTTTGAGCATACAAATGAAAATCCGCAGTCACACACCCGAAATTATCGGTATCTTTGGTGGTCCTCCTGGTCTTCGTCATAAATTTACCGGCAAAAAACATGTGATCTCTGAAGAAGATGGACGCGAGCATGAGCATTCCATTGATGTTACAGGGCGTTTGGTCAAAGTGGATAGCGAAGGCTTAACGGCTGGAAAAGCAACAGGCTATGATTGCGAGATCAAAAATGTTTGGGACTATACGGAATTTTGGGATGGTTCTGTTTTGCACCGCTTTTCGTTTAAACGGGGCGGCTGGCTTGTCCGCAATGGGCAAGAGATCGGTTCTCGCCGCCGCTCTATTCTCAATTTATAGGAATTGATCATGACAAGTTTACAAACCAGCATTGATGTAGAATTGCAGGTTCCGCTTCTTTATCAAGATAAAGGTGGCAAAGAAACTCTCTGCAAGAAACTGACCTTTTATCGCCCAAACTTCAAGCAAGCACGCCAATTAGCGGTGTTAATCGGACCGCAGTTGGTAGAGCTCGTTTTGCCCGCTGTAGAAAAGGATAAAAAAACATTGGGCAATGATATTCTTGTTCTTAAGCTTTGTGAGGCTTTATTTACCCATGAGGCTATGGAAGGAATAGCCGTGCTTTTAGCCGATATGTCTCATGAAACGGTTGAATTGATTAATCGTCTTGATGTTGTTGACATTATGGCAGTGTTTAAGGCTTTTTCTGCTTTTTTTACGCAACGCCAATCCTCTCTGCCGGACAATTTGGAGCAGAGCTAGCCCTTTATTATCACTGGGCGCCTTCAGAAATTAACCAGATGGATTGGCTGGATGTGATTGCCTATCGAGAAGAACTCGCACGCCTTAAAGCCCAAGAATATGAAAGTCATCAGTTAGGATAAGAGACGATCATGGATGTTTCCCTTGTTGTGCGTTTTGTCAATCATCTGCAAGAGGGGATAGCTTCTGCCAAGCGTGATCTTGCAGCCTTCAGTTCAGAGGTTGCGCATTTCCAAAACAAGACAAGGCAGCACTTTAAAAATTGGTTTGACCCTGAGCATCTTGAGGATGCGACAAAGAATGCTGAAAATGCTTTTATCCAAGCGCGGGGGCGCATGGTTGGTGCCATTGCGCAAACAGCAACCTTAATTGCACCGCTCTATAAAGCCATGCAATTTGATCAATCGATGAAAGGCTTGGAAAAGGTTCTGGATGCCCCCCTTGATCGCTTAAAGGAATTGCGACGTTTTGCTTTGGAAACCTCCACTAAGATTCCGCTAGCGGCACGTGAAGTTTTGGAACTGATGACCAGTGCTAGCCAAGCAGGGATTGGCGAACAAGATCTAGAAGCTTTTAGCATTTATGCCGCTAAAGCGGCTGTTGCTTTTGATATGACGGGAGATCAGATTGGGGAGCGCTTTGCCAAGTTGCGCAATGTCTTTAAGCTTAATCAAGCAGGGATTGAAGATCTAGGCGATGCCATCAATCATCTCTCTAACCACATGGCGGCCAAGGCAAGTGAAGTGTCTGATTTTACCAATCGTGCCACCGGTGCGGCAACCATGTTTAAGCTCACTGCCCGTGAAACCGCTGCTTTTGGTACGGCAATGATTTCTGCTGGTATCGTTCCAGAAAGTGCAGCGCGTGGTTTTAATGCGATGAGTGCGCGCATTCAGGCAGGGGGTAAACATATTGAAGATGCTTTTGCCAGTATCGGGCTTTCCCGCGAAAAGTTTATGCAAGATCTGGATAAAGATGCCACAGGTACCTTGGTGCGCTTTTTTAATGTGTTGGGTAAATCCGAACAGGGTATGCGTTCGCTGATTGCCATTGCTGGGCGAGACTTTACCGGTGATTTTGCCAAATTGGTGGGCAATCCCGAATTGTTAGGGCAAGCTTTAGATTATGTGAAAGATCCACAAGTCTTTAAAGGCTCTGTAGAGCAAGAAGCAGACAAACAAGCAACCGGTGCCATGCGGCAATTTGAACTCTTACAAAACCGCATTGTGGCTTTGGGGATTACCATTGGTGAAGTGCTTCTGCCCCCCCTCAACAGTTTGATGGAAAGTGTTGGCAATTTTACCAATGGGCTTATGGCGTGGGCGAATGCCCATCCCACTTTAACAAGCGCCATCATCAAAACCATTGCTGCCCTTATGGCTTTTAATATTGCTCTACGGGTTTTGCGCTTTACCCTCGCTGGAACACGTCTTGGGCTTCTTCAATTGATCACGTCTTTTATCAAGCTTAGAACACTCAGTCGTGGTCTTTCTGCAAGCTGGCGGGGCTTAGCAGCCGCAGGGCGCTCCCTGGGCTTGCTAACCGCGGGTCTTGGGGCAAGTTCACTCCGACTCTTACGCCCCATGACCTTGTTGGTCGGGGCTTTACGGGGGATTGCTGTCTCAGGAAGTGCATTTGCTGCCTCTTTTGGCTCTGTTGGGACAGTGATCGAAGTGGTTGGGGCGGGTATTTCCTCTGTTGTGGGGGGTATTTTTACCCCAATAGGGGCTGTGGTTGCTGCTGTTGTGGCGGTCATACTGGCTGCTGGTTTTGCTTTGTGGAAATATTGGGACCGTTTTTCTTCTTTTATGAAGGGCTTTGCACGGGGGGTAACACGGGCTTGGGGGCAAGCCTTTGAAGCCGTCATGCGCTTTTTTGGTGCTGATACCAGCACCATTACGCGTTGGAAAAATATAATCGCCAATGCTTTTGATCTCTCTCAAGTTTGGCAAAAGTTTAAACAAGAGCTTAGCGCTGTTGGCAGTTGGTTTGGCAACGTGTGGGAGGGCGTTAAACAAAGCTTTTCCAACTTTTGGCAATGGTTGAAGAGTTTTTTTACACAGGAAAAGCTCTCGGAGAGTGCCAAGGCTGGTATGGAACAAGCGGGCGAAGATCTGGCTAATTCGATTGTCGATGGCTTTATGTCGTCTATCTCACAATTGATGGATTATTGTAAATCTTTGCCTAGCCGCATTAAGGGGTGGATTGGTTCCATTGATGTAAGAGAGTTTTTGCCAAGTTTTTTGGGGGGGAAAACAGCCATTCAGCCCATACCACAATTTGCGGGGGCGGGGCATGCAAATTCCCCTTTCACAGAAGAAAAAGGCAAAGATCACTCCACCATCACACACAATCAAAATGTCACAGTGCATGTCAATGGTGCCCGTGATCCTGTGGCCACTGGTCGTGCGGTTGCCCACGCCATTCAACGGGCACGCGCTAATGCTCTGCATGGCGGGACAGAATGAGGGGAGGGAGCCTATGAGAGATCCTTTGATGATGTTAGGACCGCATCAATTTTATGTGGACTGGCTGAATTTCCAATCCTTTGAAGAAGAGTTTTCTGCCTCATGGGTTTGTATGGAGCGTTTTGGCAGGTCCCCCAGTTTGCAATTTACCGGCTATGGCAATGATGCAAAAACCATTCATGGAGTTTGGTTTCCAGAAGAATTTGGTGACCGTGTAGCGATAGATGCCATCGCCCAAACCATTCGAAGAGCAAAGCCGGTCCAGATGCTTCGTTGGATCAATGATACGACCTATAGTGTCCTTCTCCATGGTCCCGTGGTGATCACCACGATCAATAAAGACCACGACTATATCAGCCGCTCTGGTCAATCCCAGCGCATCCGCTATTCCATTACGCTCTTGCCCTTTTTTAATGGCGGAAAACCGCAAGGACAATACCAGGTGGGACAATATCAAGTGGGACAAACTCCATGAAGATACCAGAAAAGCATGTTGTTGTAGAGTTAGAGGATATGAGTCTTGATCTCATCTGCTTTCACCATGCCATGGCAGTGTTCAGGGACCGCATCCAAGTGGGGGCACTAAACGGCTATTTAGAAGCCACACTGGAAGCCAATCCAGAGATTGCCAAATATGGTGTGTTTTTACCGCGGGGCTTAACGGTTATTCTGCCTGAGTTTGTGTTGTCTAATCCCCAAAGCATGGTGAAGCGGTTATGGGATTAATGCGCACACACCCTTTTATTGTGGTCAAGGTAGGAGACAAACCTGTTCATGAGGTTTTTTACCAGCGTCTTTTAACCGCAACTATCACTGACCATGCCGGTAATGAAGCCGATACATTTGAAGCAGAGTTTGATGATAGTGGCAATGATTTAGAGGTTCCACAAAC
>NZ_JBHIMN010000014.1:0-31485 GCF_042194155.1 Bartonella sp. MR63HLJHH | reverse complement strand
GGATCTGCAGGTGTAGGATCACTTGGATCAGAGGGCGCTGACGGAGCAGGTGTTGGTGTAATAGGCACAGAAGAAGATGATGAAGGATCTGTAGGTATAGGATCACTTGGATCAGAGGGCGCAGACGGAGCAGGTGTTGGTGTAATAGGTGTAGGTAATGGAGTGAGAACAGGGTCTGTAGGTGTAGGATCTACCGGCGCAGAAGGTGAAGGTGGAATAGGTAAAATCGTAGAAGAATCTTTTTTAGGACTAATATAAATACCCTCGAGACGAAAATCCCAAAAGTCCCGATCTCCTGCAACTAATCTATTCATAGGATCTGCTTTTCCAAAAGAAGAACTTGGTCCATAAGCACGAAGACGATATTGATAAGGCAAACCATTTATTGCAGTATAATCGCCCATTAGTTTAAAAGAATCTTCACGCGCATATCCAGAAACTTGGATAAGTGAAATACTGTTGCTTCCTTCACTGCTTACTTCCTTTTCTGAAGTTTTGGAAAAATTTTCCATCACGAGCAATGTAGCGCCGGAAACATCTCCATCGATCAAAATACGATCGGTTTTTTGAGAATCAAACAAACCATCATCATTCAAAAACGTACTGAGCTTAATCTGAACATTACCCTCCGCATTGTATGCCTCCTTGTATCGTTCATTCCCGATACGCAATGTTTGATAACCGCTGGATACATCCCGATTGAAAATAAATGTACTATCAGAAAGACTCACAGATGAAAGTGATGAATCTGTAAAAACAGAACCCTGCAAACCTTTATATTTGCTTTTTGTGAGATACCAAGTAGAACCACGCGTTAATTCTAATCTAGCAGTAGAAGTATCTTCAACGTGCGCACCCCCTGTAAGGGAAGAAGCGCTTGCTTTAATAGATATAGAAGAGTTCTTTTCAGCTTTTAATAACAAATCACCAGAGATCTTTGTTGCTTCTGATAAATCAAGAGAAACACTGGCTCCATAACCGCCCTGCCCAGTAACATAAATAGCTGTACCATCTGGAACTGTGAAAGTTGTCTGTTTTAAACGAACAGATGCCTCTCCCATAGTGATTCTTGGCTCTTTTGAAACACCTTTTTGTCCATAATATTCTGCCACTGTGTTTGGATCTAATAGATTAAAATACAGACCATAAACTCCCTTTCCCTGCACAGAAATATTTGAGCTCTCAATCTCAATATTTGTCTTCTTAAAAGCGTCTGATAGATCATAATTATGAATAGGCTGGCCTCTACTATTTACAAAAGCTGAAAAATTTTTAACCAAAAAGCCATGCATATCATTAAGCACAATAGAACTACTCCTCAAATGAACATCCCCACCTTGCAATATGTCAAAAGCCTCTGGTAATTTATCGACACTTTCATTATCAACTATAGCAGTGTATTTTTTTCCTTTTCCCTCAATCGTCATGGTATCGAGAAGATATCTCCCCCCAAACTTTGTTGAAAACGCGCCAATCTCATTAAAAGTAACAGTGCTACCTGACATCCTAACAAATGCATTAAGACCACTTACAATCCCTATACCCTTTGCATTCAAATTGTCTGGTTTAATCTCAACATTGACACTAACTAAAATAACATCCGTCTCTTTCCCCGATGCATAAATAGCGTGCGAAGTTCCCTCAATCTTCCCGTCATTCATCTGAATAACTCCATTTAGAACACGAAGACCGGGGATATCCTTAAAGTTTGAATCCCTTAGAATAAGCTTTCCGCTATCTTGTACGAATGCACCATATTGAGATATTTCATCTGGATTATCACCCGTAACAGTTATACGAGACGCATTAACAATTGTGCCTTGCTTTGCTACATATATAGCTGCAATAGGCGCAGCCTCCTGAGAATTTTTTAAGTAATAAACTTTATCTGCGAGAAAGTGTGTTTTTCTATCATCGCATTTATAAAATGGAGCCTCTGGATCACATAAACTTCCAGCAGCTTCAAGATGGGAAATTTGCAAAAAATAAATAATAGCTGTTGTAAAATTATATAAAAATGCATGTTTGTAAAATACATTTATCACCATTCTTCCTTACCCCTATTTATTAACGAAGAACAATCAAATAATGTATATTACAAACTTCTTAAAATAAAATAAATATACGATAAATAGTTAACTTAATTATTAATATAACACTTATATACTTATATATAAATTATTCTATATTTCATGGATAACTAAAAATGATATTGTAATCTACCAGAAAAGCTCATTCCAGAAAACCCTGCTTTTGTCAGTCTATGCTGATAATTTATATCTCCATGAAGTACAAATTTCGAAGATAATTTGGCATTAAAACCAAGCCCCGCTTCTAAAGAAGAACCAAAATCACCTAATTGGAAATCATTTTTAAAAGAAACAAATTGCTTATCTTCAAAACTATGCAAATAAGAAAGCTTACTATAAAAAGAAATGACACGTCCCTCTTCAGAAACATTAAGTGTCTTGCTTAAACGCCCACCAACACGCCCCACCCATTGATGAAATTTTCCTAAATCAACCTCAATATTATCAACATCATGTGCCGGATTAAACTGAAGATGCTGATAAACAACCTGAATCTGCGGATCAAAAATAACACCTTTATACCCTGTTGCAAACATTCTGCCACTGGTTAAAGAACCGCTAAACTGTTTACCCTTTAACGCCACAACCTTGCCCCGTGCTAGTGTCAAAACATCTCCCTTAAAAAATCCATACGATAATACTCCATCGATATAAAAACCCGTATCATGCTGTAAACTTCCATAGGCTCCAACAGACCATTTATCAAATGGACTCTTTTTGCTCTGTTCAACATCCTGTGGGTTTAGAAAAAGATTTCCATAGTTCCCCAAAGCCCCAAAGAATGTACGACTGTATAAACTCTCAATCTCGTTTAACAAAACACCTGCTTCGAGTGCACTATAATTCAGCTCAGCGCCATAGCCATATTCAAAAGCAGATAAATTGGAAGCATAATGATGACTACCACCATAAGCATGCAGAAAAAAGGCTGTCTTTTCATCATCCTTCCAAGAGGAATGAATAGCATTCCGCATTGTCTCTACCGTCTTATTTTGCGTGGTCATATCCAATAAACCAGCATGAAATAAGGTATTTGGCAAAAGAAGATAAGTTGGCAATTGAGGAACAACAGCTCTAATTTGGAGATTAGACTGAACATCAAGCGACACAGGAAGATTAGACGAAGGATCAACAGGATCAGAAGATGTAGAAGGCTTTGGTTCAATAGGAGCAGGAGAAACAGAATCTGCAGATGAAGGAGATTCCGAAACAGAAGGCGAGTCAGACATCAACAAGGTAGGAAGTGGATCGGGGGGAGAAAGTGGAAGATCAACAGGATCAGAAGATGTAGAAGAAGAAGCTGTGGCAGATGTCAATGACGTAGGAAGTGGATTGGGGGGCGGAGGGGGAGGATCAACAGGATCAGAAGATGTAGAAGAAGAAGCTGTGGCAGATGTCAATGACGTAGGAAGTGGATTGGAGGGCGGAGGGGGAAGATCAACAGGATCAGAAGATGTAGAAGAAGAAGCTGTGGCAGATATCAATGACGTAGGAAGTGGATTGGGGGGCGGAGGGGGAGGATCAACAGGATCAGAAGATGTAGAAGAAGAAGCTGTGGCAGATGTCAATGACGTAGGAAGTGGATTGGGGGGCGGAGAATCTAAAGGACGAGATAATGAAAACGAAGCCGGTTTAATAAGTGGACCATTATAAGTACCTATTCTAGAAGAAATATAGATACCTTCAAGACGGAAATCCCAAAAATCCCCCTCACCTTCCACTAATCTTTGCTTAATATCCGCTTTTCCAAAGGGCGAATTCGGACCATAACCACGAATACGATATTGATAAGGAAAGCCTTTCACTGTAGTATAACTATCATAACCATTGGCGAGTTGAAAAGAACCTGCCTGCGCTGTTCCAGCAACTTGAATAAGTGAAATGCTTTGATCTCTTCCATCATAGACTTCTTTATTTGCAGCTTTCGGAAAATTTCGCACATGAATGAATGTCGTTCCCGAGACATCACCAGAAATCAATATACGATCGGTTTTTTGGGGATCAAACAAACCCTCATCACTCAAAAATGCACTCAACTTAATCTGAGCATTTCCCTCAGCACTGTAGACTTTTTTATCTTTTGATGCGAGAATTCTATCTCCTGCGTCTATATCCGCCCTTTTTCCAATGCGTAGCGTTTGATAACCATTCGATATATCTTCATCATTAAAGATCAGTGTACTATTGGAAAGACTTAGAGAAGAAAGTGATGAAACAGATTCCCGTAAACCGTTGTATTTACTTTTAGTAAGATACCATGTTGAATAGTGGGTTAACTCTAAATCAATAGTTGATTTATCGTCAACACGCGTACCTCCTGTAAGAGAAGAAGCACTTGCTTTCACCAATAGAGAAGAGTTATTTTTAGCTTTTAGCAACAAATCACCAGAAATCTTTGTTTCATCAGATAATTCAAGAATACCTTCAGCCCCATAGCCTCTATTCCCCTTCGCATAAATCGCAATACCATCTGGAACTGTCATATTTGTCTGTGATAAATAAACAAATGCCTTCCCCGTGAGAACTTTTTGGATTTCTAAAACTTTTTCATCATCTCGTTGCCTAATCATCTTAGCAAGCTCTTCTGGAGCTAAAACATTAAAATACAAACCATGTACTCCATCCCCTTTCACAGAAATATTATTTTTTTCTATCTTAATACTTGTATTCTTAAAGCCATCTGGTGAAACATACTTTTGAATTAATTTGCCATTATCGTCTACATAACCTGAAAAATTTTTAATCAAGAATCCATGCATATTGTTAAGATGAATAACATTTTTTTTCAAATGAACATCACCCCCTTGAAAAACCTCAAAAGCTTCAGGCAATACCCCCATAGCGCCATCACCATCTGTTCTAGCTTCCTCCCTCCTTCCTTGCCCCGTAATACACATAGTATCAAGAATATAGCACCCCCCAAACCGAGTTGAAAATGAGCCAATCTGATTAAAATTAACGGTACCTTCTGACATTCTAACCATTGCATCAAAACCACTCATAATACCGATCCCTTTTACCTTCAAATTATCTGGTTCAATATCGATATTCACACTCTCTAAAGAAATATCCGTTTCTTTCCCCCATGCATAAATAGCATGTGAAGCCCCTTTAATTTCCCCTACTGTCATGCTAATAACTGCATTTTGAGCACGAAGAGCAGGTATGTCCTTAAAATCTGCAGCTGTTAGATTAAGTTTTCCACCATTTCTTACATACGCCCCATAGGCAGATATTTTATCTGAATTATCGCCATAAACTGTTATCTGAGAGGCATTAACAACAGTGCCAGCTTTTTCTACATATATAGCTGCAATAGGCGCAGCCTCCTGAGAATTTTTTAAGTAATAAACTTTATCTGCGAGAAAGTGTGTTTTTCTATCATCGCATTTATAAAATGCCTCTCCTGCCTCACTTGAAGATCCTGCAGCACTAACATAAGTAACCTGAAAAAAATAAAGAATAGCTGTTGTAAAGTTACACAAAAACACATGTCTTTTAAATACATAAAACATAACTCTTCCCGACTCCTATTCCCCTATTTTTATTCATTTAAGAATAATATCTATATTTAAACTAACGGAATTCTTAAAATACAATAAATATAAAACTAAAGAGCTACTTTTAATACTTAATATAACAATATATACTTATATATAAGTTACTATATAGTTTATGTATAGCTAGAAATGACAGTGTAAACCGCCTGAAAAAATGGTTTCTGAAAAACCAGCTTTGCTAATTTGCTAAGACGATGTTGATAAGTTACATCTCCATGCAATGCAAAATGTGAGGACAACAGAGTATTCAACCCAACTCCAGTTTCTAGAGAAAAACCAAAAGCCCCTCATTGGAATTCATCTCCAAATTGTACACGTTGTTTTCCTCCAAAACTATTGGCAAGATGAAGCTTGCCATTGAAAGAAACAACAATGCCCTCTTCAGAGACAGAAAGCATCTTTCTTAAAGACCCACCAACACGCATCACCCACAGATCAAGTTTTCCATTTCAATATCAAAACCATCAATATCAGACGCCTTATAACCGCACCTTTTGATAAATAACCTAAACCTGCGGATCAAAAATAACCCCTAACTATAATTGTAATTGTAACAAATATGAGTGTTCGGAAGAATCTGAAGACATTTAAATTAACGACATGACCTTCGGTCATGAAAAAAAGGCTTATGAAAAAATAGAGAAAGGCAAAAACGAACTATCCCCTTTATGTCTTGTCATAAATGACTTACCCGCAATCAAATGAAGCATTCAAAGGTGTTCCTCTTCAATGTTGTTGTCTTGCCTCTTGCTTGCATGAGAACATCCCCCTTAAATAAACCATAGGAAAAAAGGACATCTATACAAAAGCCTGTATCATGCTGCATGCTGCCATATGCTGTAATAGACCATTTATCAAATATACTTTTTTACTTTCTTCAAGATCTTGAGGTTGTAGAGATTTTTTCCATCATTTCCCATTATTCTAAAGCTCAAAGTGTGATGTATATCCTCAATCGCATTGAGCAAGACGCTTGCCTCTATAGCGTTATAATTCAAATTTCCGCCATAGCCATATTGAAGCTCAGGTGGTCAGAAACATAATGATAACTTCCACCGTAGCCTCGCGCAAAAAGTGCGAGATTTTTTACCATTTTCCCCTAAAGCCCCAGCAGCGATACGCAATGTTTCCAGCTGTTTTTTGTGATTGTTCATATCCATCAAACCAACCTGAAACAAAGCATGGGGCATCGACAGATATGTTGAAACTTGCGGGACCACCGCTTTAACGCCCTCTTCAGAATAAAGAACAAAAGCATCATGATCAGCGAAAACATTATTATGATGAGTATAAGTGCTTAAAGAACGAGACACATCATTTTCCAACCGAATATGACGCAGATGAGAAAGTTTCTGAACATATTCAACTTCAAGTCGATAATTCCAAAATTTCCATTATACTCAATATTTTTCTCTTTAACGGATTCATTCCCACCTTTTACCTATCTATAAGAAGAATTTGGACCATTAGCACGAAAACACTATATCGATAAGGCGCTCCTCTTAAAGCAACATAATCTGTTGCCAGTTTAAAGGCATCCTCCGCAACCTTTCCATAAACCTGAACAATTGAAACACTGAGACTATCTTTTTATCGTCTTTTTGCTTACCTTTGCTATGGTTCTTTATTTTTTTGAAGCCACTAAAACATAGACAATATGCATCTTAGTTTTTCCATAAACATCACCATAGATTAAGAAGTTTATCAGCTTTTATTCCCTTGCTTTTACCATTTGCAGCAAGATGTGCACTAACATATAAACGTGCGTCCCCCCTGCAACGTAAGCATAATCTAAACCACGATCATCATCCAATCTCCTAATACGAAGTGTCTAAAAAAATCATTTCTTGGTTTTCTGAAAAAAATAGAACTATCAATAAGCCTTACCAATGAAAGAAATGAATCTACAAAATATAGAACTTTTTTATGATTATTTTTAAGCGCATTTTTATTTGCTCTTACAGTCCATTGAGATCGATTGAATAACGCAACACTACCATAAGAACCTTTCTCAATATGTGCTCCTCCTGCAAGAAAAGACGCATAGGCATCAAGCGCGACAAATGAATTATTTTTGACATCTAATAACCGATCAGCAAAAATACGCGAATCCTCTAATATCGTAATATAAGAATACCTCCTAGCATCGTTAATATAAATAGCCCTACCATAGGGAATATGAAGAGCAGTCTTTTTAAACCGAAATTCACCTAAACTTGTAAGAAGCTCTCCCTCTTGATATTCATATTGCGAAGGAGCTCCTCTAAAATACAAACCGTGAACCCCTTGTCCTTTAATAAGGATCTCTGTGTTTTCAAAAAAAATCCCAGACATAAGACCATCCTGCAACTCATATGATCTTTCCTTAAAAACAGGCTCGGCACTTTCAACCGCTATACCATGAACATCAGAAACCTGAATCTTACCTTCATCAAAGGAAAAAAACCGCCCTGCTTCACGCCAACCACAGATTGAGGTAACGTGGTATTTCTATCACTTTTCTTTTCGCCATTCCCTATAATAAAACTCTTTTTAAAAGAAGTTTTATTATCTTTTGACACAATCACTGCTGATGTAATCTTCTCAGATCTATTTAATTCTAAAATTCAACCAGTTCCTGAAACGCCTTTTTCCCCTTTACTTTTTTCCGGCTTAATAACTATGTTATGAGATTGTATTGTAAAAATAACATCTGTAGTTCTCTTATCCAATCCACTCATATATAACTTATCACGACTTTCAAAAGTACGAGCAGCATCAACTGTATCACACGAATACGATTAAAAAAAAGAATTATATGAAGGTTTATAATCTTCTGCACTCGCATCTATATTGTACGCGAAGAAAAAAATAGAGGTCGTAAGAGAACACACACACACATGGCATTTTAATACTTTAATCATAATTTAGTCTAAACTTTCTTTATTTTATCTTTATAAAAAACCGAAAAGACCGATCTGGTTCATGCACTAATTATTCTTATTACATGTCGTCCACATAATTTGCTTTATATTATATATGAAAATCAAAAATCAGAAAAACAATACAATAAAACCATGTTTTGTGCTTATAATTTTAACAAAGGATGTATTAAAAAAATACAATTAAAAATGATAGCTTAATCCACCAGAAAAATGCGTTCCAGAAAAGCCAGCATTCGTAAATTTATGCTGATAAATCAGATCACTATGAAAAATAATTTTTGGAGATAGTTGCGAAAAAACACCAAATCCAGCTTCTAAAGAAGACCCAAAAGAACCAAGCTGGAAGGCATCTTTAAAATACACAAATTGTTTATCATCAAAACTACGAATGAAATGAAGCTTACCATAGAATGAAAGAACATGTGCATCTTTAGTAAATGTAAGTGTCTTCGTTAAATACCCACCAACACGCATCCCCCAATGATCCGGGCTTCGCATATCAATATTAAAATTATCAATATCACGAGTCTTATGAAACTGGAGATTTTGATAAACAAACTGAACCTGTGGTTCAAAAACAAAATATCGGCTGCCTATCATAAACGTTTTACCAGCAGTTAAGGAAACACTTAGAGGCTTACCTCTCAATGCAGTCGTTTTACCTCGCTCAAGTGTGAGAACATTTCCATTAAACAAACCATAAGAGAAGAGACCATCCATATAAAGACCCGTATCATGCTGCATGCTTCCATATGCTGTGATTGTCCATTTATCAAATATACTTTCTTGACTTTGTTTAATCTTTCGAGGCTGCAAAGAAAGCTTGCCATAATTTCCCATAATTCCAAAGGATGTCGTACTATATGCACTTTCGATTTTCTTGAGTAAAATACTTGCCTCTAGTGCATTATAATCAAGCTCACCGCCATAATCACCATATTTAAGTGCAGATAAATTTGAAGTATAATGATGATGTCCACCGTAACCGCGCAAAAACAAAGCGGAATTTTCATCATTTTTCAACAACCGACCAGAAACAGTTCGCAGCGCTTGCAACTGCTTGTTTTGATTACTGATATCCATCAATCCAGCATAAAATAAGGTATTTGGCACAAGAATATAAGTCAGAACCTGTGGAACAATGACTCTCACATTTGGTTCAAAATGAGAAGAAGGCTCAAAAACAGGCGGCGGAACAGGTGAACCAGACGCAACTGGGGCAACAACAGAAGTGGGGCGAGAAACAGGCGGCGGAACAGATGAACCAGATGCAGGTGGTACAACTGGTTTAGATTCAGCAATAGCGGGAACAACAGGCGCAAGAGAGGAAGGAGGGTTGGGGATCTCAAGCACAACAACATCAGGTACATTAGGTGTGGTAGTAAGATGGAAGTCCCTATCAGAAGAATCTACAGAAGAAGAAAGACTTGGCTCCTGAGGTTTTTGCCTCGAATTAGAATCAATAGAACCATCCTC
This sequence comes from Bartonella sp. MR63HLJHH, assembly GCF_042194155.1. Taxonomy (NCBI): domain Bacteria; kingdom Pseudomonadati; phylum Pseudomonadota; class Alphaproteobacteria; order Hyphomicrobiales; family Bartonellaceae; genus Bartonella; species Bartonella sp. MR63HLJHH. Next base: position 21,435 of record NZ_JBHIMN010000014.1, on the reverse strand, counting down.
ACCTCCAGTCATATTAGGATGAATTTTAGGAAAAGAAGGAATATCATCAGAAGAAGGAGGGACAACCAAATCAAGAACAGGAAAAACTTTAGTGGAATCGAGAGAAGTAGAATCAACAAATTGACTTTCGAGGCGAAAATCCCAAAATGTTCCAGTATTTTTAAGCACTCTTTGATTGGAATCTGCCGCCCCTAAAGCAGAGCTTGGACCATAACTCTTAAGATGATACTGATAGGGAGAGGCTTCAAGTGTGACATACCCCCCATTTAACTGAAAAGAATCTTCAGCGGCTTTTCCATAAACCTGAATAATGGAAATCCCCTGATCATTACCACCATCTCCCGTTAATGCCCCTGGGCTTCTAGGAACACTATACACATGGACTGTCGTTTTTCCTTCAAGATCACCATTGATTAAAAGCCTATCCGTTTTTTGCTCTTGCAGAGCTCCTCCTTTATCCAAATATGTATTAAGATAAAGACGCGCATCGCCTTGTGCACGATAGACAGTCCCTGCCCCTTTTCCGATAAGAAGTGTCTGATAACCATCTGTCGTTTTGGATTTTAGTTCTTCAAAAACAAGAGAACTATCCGTAAGATTGACCGATGAAATGAAGGAATAGTCCCCTAACTTAGAACTAGAAGCATCAGAGTTGTGCAATTTGTCAACTTTTGGTCGCGATAAAATCCACTTTGAACCATTTTTTAACTCTATCTTAGCTGTAGAACTTTCATCAACATGTGCGCCTCCTACAAGGGTAGAAGTATCAGCCTCAATCTTTACATTGGAACGCTCAACAGCTTTCAGGAGTGAATCACCAGAAATTTTTGAATGTTGTGAGAGTTTAACAGAAGTTTCAAATTGGCGGCTATAAATAGCTGTACTTTCTAGAGCCATAACAGTTGTCTTTGTCAAATGGACAGACCCTTTTCCAGGTATAATTGTTTTTTTATCATTGAAGACAGCTTCCCAAAAAAAGCGCATGCTATTAAATGCATTGCCTCTCACAAAAATATTGGAATATTTGATATGAGCATCATTATTATCATTCCCCTGCAATATAATGCCATGAGCATTGCTAACATTAACGTTTCCCTTCTGGAAATTAAGAGAGCCTTTCCCCTGAAGCATACTAAAAGCAGAAGCTTCACGATGATTATCTGTATTTGTCCCCTGTTTCCCCCTCCCAGTAATAGAAACACCATCTAAATTAATTTCTCCTTCTCCTCCTGTTTGAACACCAATACCATCAGCAAAGTTAATTTTCCCTCCTTTCATATAAATTTTTGCACCATTATAACTCAAAAGACCTATCGCATCAGAAGATGTCTTAATCTCTGTCTTGGTCAAAGCAACAAACGACCCTTTACCAGCAACACTGATCCCCATTCTGGTTGCTTTAATCACCCCATCCTGCATCTCAAAAGCTCCCTCATCATTAACATCGGCCCCTATCGACACATCGTTTAACATGGAATAAAATAGAGCAACGCCTCCCCCATTTGAGGACTTTACAGCTGTTGTCCAAGCATTTGCTCCTGAATAGCCATTTGCATTCGAAACACCGTTAATGATTATAGCCTCTCCCTCAATGACTGTATCTTCCCCTGATGCCTCTATGGCAGCATCAGAACTTTCACCCGTAAGTCGATAAGTTTTCTGGGAAATTTCATGCGGTTGACCATCATTACAGCGATAAAATGAGGCACTTTCGTTACATGAATATGGCTTCTTCTCAGCAGGAATCTCACCTGCATCAGCATTGTATACAAAGAAAAAAATAACCGTTGTAAAACGACATAAAGAGAGATGATTTTTAAGCATAATTTTCTACAAACTTTCTTCCCCTTCTCTAAAAACAAAAAAATACGCGTTCTGTTTAATAACTTTGGTTACGCGCGATAATTTAAAATACGTTTTGTATTTTATATATCCACTAAATGTTTTATGTAAAGCCAGAATCCCAAAATATTACAATTTAAAATTGTGTTATTTATAAAAACACGTAAAAATATAGATAAAAATAAAAAATCCACCCCAAAGCGGTGATTTCAAGAGAATTTAATAAAAATACACTAAAGGAAGAAAAACAACATAAGAAGCAAGAACTGCAAACTAGAAAGCCTTATCTCGTTTCTAAAAAGAAACAAACTTGCTCATGCAAAAAACATTTTTTAAAAAAGCTTATTTTAAAAGTTGCAAACAAATAATAAAAAACCACAAGCTATGCTTGTGGCTTTTTAAACAACTTACCCCAAGATGATCATCCTAAAAACGATAGCGCAACCCACCAGAAAAACTGATCCCAGAAAAACCACCTTTGCTCAATTTATGCTGATAAACCAAGTCGCCATGAAGCGCAACTTTTTGAGACAAGCGAGCATTAAGACCTAATCCAGCCTCTAGAGAAGAACCAAAAGCCCCTAACTGGAAAGAATCTTTAAAGCGCACAGCTCTTTCTTTGCCAAAATCATGGGAAAAATGAATCTTTCCATAGAAAGAAACATCACGATCTTTTTCAGACGCAGTCAGAGTCTTCATCAAACGCCCCCCCATACGCACCACCAATTGATCCAGTTTATCCATCTCAATATTAAAATTATCAATATCACGAGCCTCATTAAATTGAAGATGTTGATAAACAACCTGAACCTGTGGATCAAAAACAACACCTTCATATCCTGTGGCAATTTTCTGACCACTCATCAAGGAAACACTTAAAGGGTTACCCTTCAATGTTGCAGTCTTACCCCGAGCAGTTGTCAGAACATCTCCCTTAAACAGACCATAGGATAAAAGACCATCAACATAGAATCCTACATCATGCTGCATACTGCCATATACTGTAGCAGTCCATTTATCAAATGTACTTTTTTGGCTTTGTGCAACATCTTGAGGCTGTAGAGAAAGCTTTCCATAAGACCCCATAACCCCAAAGGATATAGTACTGTCAACATTTTCAACAGTTTGTAGCAAAACACCTGTCTCTAGCGCATAGTACCCTAGATCCCCTCCATAACCATATTCAAGCGCAGATAAATCTGAAACATAACGATAACTCCCACCATAGCCACGCAAAAATGAAGCAGGATTTTCACGAATTTCCAACATTCCACCCAAATTAGTCCGTACTGTCTCCAGCTGCTTATTTTGATTGCTAATATCTATCAAACCAGCGTGGAACAAACTATTGGGCAAAAGGAGATAAGTTGGTAGCTGAGGAACAACAGATCTTACACCTCGTCCAGATGAGGGAACATTTTCAATTTTAGAAAGACTATCTGCAGAAGACGCTGACACAACACCCGCAGAAGACACCGGAACAACATCCGCAGAAGACACCGGAACAACATCCTCAGAAGATTCTGGAATAACATCACCAGAAGATTCTGGAACAACATCCTCAGAAGATTCTGGAATAATATCCTCAAAAGAAGCACGTGCAGGAGGTGTACGTTTAGAAACCATAGGAGTTTCTCTATAATCAGTAGTTTGAACATATTCATTTTCTAAACGAAAATTCCAAAATGCGCCTCCATTCAAAGCAAATTTCTGTTTAACATGCTCTTCCCCTCCAGTAGCTTTTGGTCCATAAGAACGAAGAACATATTTATAAGGCGCGCCATCCAATGCAACATACTTCCCATTCAGTTGAAAAGAGTCATACGATGCATCTCCATAAACTTGAATAATTGAAACACTATGCGCTTTTTCGTTTTTTCCTTTTAAACCTCCAGCAACCCCTTGTATATGGACTATGGTTTTTCCCCAAACATCACCATGAATGAGAAGCCGATCCGTTACCTGATTACCACTTGTATCACTAGGATTTAAACATGCATTCAAATGAACCCAAGAACCACTACCAGCCTGATAAACAAGACCTTTTCCTTTTCCAATATGAAGCGTTTGATATGTATGATCAGTACTGGACTTTGGTTTTTTAAAAATAATAGAACTATTAGAAAGATCTACCGATGAAATAAACGAAACATCTCTATAATGAGGATTTTGTAATTTTTTATGTCTTGGTTGTAATAAAACCCACTGTGAATTATTTTTCAATTTAAGGTCAACTTTAGAACTATTATCAACCTGAGTTTGACCGACAAGTGCAGAATCATCAGCAACAACCTTTATAGAAGAGTGACGATCAGCCTTCAGCAACAAATCTCCAAAAAGCTTTGTTTCCTTTAAAAATATTTTAGACTTTCCAGATTGACTGCTATAAAGAGCTATACTATCTGGAACGACAAAACGCGTTTTTCTCAAATCAACGCGCAATGATTCCCCATCTGACGAACCACCTGATGTTGCCTTACCTTCAAAATGCATACCATAAAATGCATTACCTTTCACTGTAATATTGGAATCTCCAATATTAATCTGAGAACCTTTATTTCCCTGCAATAAAAGCCCATGAGCATCAGTAACATCAACAGAACCTTTCATAAACTCAACATAACCATCTTCAAATATGTGAAAAGCTGCTTGACGACCTGTATCCAGCCCTTGATCATCCTTGCCAGTACTCCCCTTGCCGGTAATAGAAACACCCTCTAAAATAAAATACCCTTTTTCTCCTGCTTTAACCCCAACACTCCCTAGCCTAATTTGCGTATTCGTTAAATCAACTCTACTTTGAGATTTTCCTTCTGCAACAGCCCCCACTTTGATTGCATCAATTGATCCACCAGATATTGTGAGGGAGCCACCTTGAGCTTCCACCCCCACTAAAACGCCACTCAACGTAGAATCGCTCAGAGAGACTCTTGCCTGTTCTGATGCCTTTACTCCATATTTCCAAAAAATCTTTTCCGAATTATTCTTTTCATCCAAAATACCCTTAACAGTTATATTCTTGCCTCCAATAATTGTACCTTTCTTAGACGCCTCTATGGCTCCATAAACACCATTAATATTTTTATTCGTTAGTGAATAAACTTTATTATTAATTGCGTGCTCTCCACCATCAGAACACTGATAAAATGCTGCATTCTGATCACATGAAGACTGCTTTTTTCCAGAGGAAACTTGAGATTCAGCATTGTGTGCAAAAACATCAACATTGTGTGCAAAAAAAAGACATGCTGTTGTAAAAGTACATAAGGAGAAACGATTTTTAAATAGATTTACCATAATTACACCATAATTTCGCCCCACCACAGATCAACATATAACGTATCAAAATTTAATACGTTTTGATTTAAATACAGGAAGATTGTTAATATTTTTTGTGTTTTATGTAAATATGGAATTAAAAAATTACTCAAAAATACAATCTAAATCTTTTGCTTTTACAAAAAAATTGCAAAAATATAACTGAAGAACGACAGAAAAATCACCTTTAAAATTGTTATTCAAAAATAGCCTTAATCGGTTGACATGCATCAAAAACGCCTACTTTAACTGCTGTCTCCCCCCCCAGAACGGACATAATAAACGTCCTTACGATAGAGATGTTATATTGAAACAATATGTACTTTGTAAGCAGACAAAACATATGCCAAAATTGAAAAACAAGAGTTTACATATACCTTTTTAGACAATCTTCATGGCAAGACAGCCTAATAAAGAGTAGGAACGTGTAAAAATCAGTTCCTATTTTTACTATCTCCTTTTAATTCAACTTGACAATATTCAAAAACATTCAGAGCCATATTTTAAAAAGTGAAGATGACACATGACTTTATCTTTTTATTTATGCATTTAAAGAAAACACATTTTCCAAAAACAATATGTCATTATGTTTCTCATTCATCAGTTTTCTCAGATAACTCTCATTTTTTCCATCCCCATTTCACAACAACAGCGGATATAATATAAAGTTCATCAGATATAGCCCTCATTGCGCTTGAGTATCTTCTTTTCCTTTGCCAATTTCTAATATTGTAAATCCTCTCCTCCTAAGGTAATTTCCAAAATTATATTGACTCCTTTCTCAGACAATTATCCACTTGCCAATCTTACATAATATGCAAAGGAATGCTTTTTATGGGTTCATCATAAGAGCATTGAAAATATTTCCGCATCCTGAATTAAAAAATATCTTTATCAATCGGCATATAATAAATAATATAATAATCACTCTGAAATACGCGTTTTGAAACCATAACGTACAAACTCTTCAAACTTTTCAAAAAAATGAAAGAAGTCCAACCCAAAAGCATATTAAAGATATGCGAAGTTACACTCTCGTAAAAAAGCTATAACACAAAATGAATAGAGAATGAGAAAAAGCCACAAGTTATACTTGTGGCTTTTTCAAAGATTAATCAGAAACAGCAACAACTCTAGAAATGATAACGCAAACCACCAGAGAAACTAGTTCCAGAAAAACCAGCTTTCGTTAGCTTGTGCTGATAAACCAAATCACCGTAAAGCGCAAAGTTTTGAGACAATTGGGCATTAAAACCTAATCCGGTTTCTAACGAAGAACCAAAAGAGCCTAGCTGAAAAGCATCTTTAAAATGCACAAATTGTTTTCCTTCAAAACCGTGAGCAAGATGAAGCTTGCCATAGAAAGAGACAACTTGAGCCTTATCAGTTGCGACCAGCCTCTTTGTTAAACGCCCTCCAACACGCCCTATCCACTGATGAAGCTTTCCCAGCTCAATATCAAAGCCATCCACATCAGGCACTTTATTAAATTGAAGATATTGATAAACAACTTGAACTTGCGGATCAAAAACAAAGCCGTCCTCCCCCACCATAAACGTTTTACCAGCAGTCAATGAAGCGCTTAAAGGATTTCCCTTTAATGTTGCCGTCTTGCCACGTGCAGTTGTTAGAACATCACCTTTAAACAAACCGTAAGACACAAGACCATCAACGTAAAAACCCGCATCATGCTGCATACCACCGTATGCTGTAACTGACCATTTATCAAATGTACTTTTTTGACTCTGCTCAACATTCAAAGGTTGCAAAGAAAATCTCTCGTAGGCCCCGATAATTCCAAAAGAAGTGGAACCATACATATTTTCGATTGCTTTCAGCAAAACACCTGCCTCTATGGCATTATAATCAAGCTCGCCGCCATAACCATATTCAAGCGCGGAAAGATTTGAAGTATAACGATGATTGCCGCCATAACCGCTCACAAAAAAGAAAGGATTTTCACGACTTTCTAATAAACCCCCAGAAGGAATTCGTAAAGCTTCTAATCGCTTATTTTGATTGCTCACATTCATCAAACCAATATGGCGTAAGGCATTAGGCAAAAGGAGATAAGTCGGAACCTGCGGAACAACAGCCTTAACTCCCGGCTTAGGATGAGGCTCCGGAGAAGGTGCTGGAGAAGGTTCTGGTCCTGGAATTGGGTCAGGAAAAGGCTTCGGAGCAGGATCTGGTTTAGGTTTAACATCAGAATCTATAGATCTACTTTCAAGGCGAAAATCCCAAAATTCTCCGTTCCCTTCAACTAATCTTTGATCCATGTTTGCTTTTCCTAAATGAGACCTTGGACCATAACTATAAAGCTTATACTGATAAGGTAATTTATCTAATGCTACATAACCACCTTCCAACTGAAAAGAATCTTGCTCTGCTTGTCCAGAAACCTGAATGACTGAAATACCTTCATCATTTCCTCCCCTTCCCGTGTATCCTCCTGGACTTCCTGAAACCCCATGCACTTGGAGCTTTGTTTTTCCCGAAACATCACCATGAATTAAAACACGATCAGTTTTTTGATGATCAAGAGCACCACCACTATTCAAGTATGTATTAAGGGAAATAGAGGCACCGTCCCGTGCTCTATAAACTTCACCCTTTCCCTTTCCAATACGAAGGGTTTGATAATCATCAGCAGAAGAAGATTCATGTCTTTTAAAATTAATAGAGCTCTCACCCATAAGACTAACGAGTGAAATAGAAGAATCATGGGCAGCCTCATGTTGATCTTTTTTCAACGGTTGTTGTAAAATCCATTTAGAACGGCCTCCCAAATAAAGTTCGGCATTAGAATTTTTATCAACATGTGTGCGACCTTCAAGAGTAGAAGCATCAGCCAAAACTGTTATAGAAGCACCTTCCTCAGCTTTTAATAAAAAATTCCCTGAACGAAGAGTGCTGTGCACCAACCCCACCGCACCAGAAATAATGTTTCTACCATAAAGAGCCACATCGTCTAAAACAGAAAACTCTGTTTTATCCAAATTAACAACTTCTAATCGTGGTAAAGCTTTTTCTTCCTCTGATGAAATTTCTTCTTTTTTATCCCCACCTTCACTCCATGGCTTCTCTCCCCGCAAATAGATACCATAAGATCCCTTACCCTTTACAGTAACAGAAGAGGATTTCATATTAACTTCAGTCACAGGAATCTTTGAATCAGAATCTTCATTTGATAAATCTTTAACTTCCTGCAGAGGAATAGAATTGACTGTATTTTCTAATAATATGCCATGGACATCCATAGCACGAATAGTCGTACCCTCTAAATTAACAGCTGCCCCTGAATCCATATGCACAACCGCATGATCCTTGCCTTTGTCCGCCTTCCCAGTAATTTCAACATTCTCGAGATTTACCTTCCCACCTAACGTCGAAGAAACCCCATGGCTGTTCATAAAATCAACTGATCCACCTGACATCCAAATTTCTGAATGATCATAACTTAAAAGACTCGCATTCCCATTAGCGGTCTTAATTTCTGTATCTTCTAAAAGAACAAACGAGTTCTCTGCTGCATCAACACCCTCATGACTTTCCTTAATCTTTCCATTTTTTACCTCAATCACGCCATCACTCGCACGAAGGGCTATAACTGTATTTTTGATAATCGGATCTTCCAAAACAATCTTACCGCTCTCTAATACATGCACACCCACTAGAAAAGTTTTATCAGCAACTTGACTACGAACCGTTACATCCTCCCCACTAATCCTTGTGCCTATTCCTTTCACCGTTATAGCAGTAGGATCATCAGGATAGTTGGAAACGTTCTTATTTGTAATCCTATAAGATTTATTATCAATTTTAGACTCCCCGCAATTATCGCATATATAATACAACCCATTATAGTAATAAAACCCAGGATTCAAACCTCTTCCATCAGAGTCCTCATTTTTAACCGTATTATCTACATTATTCTTATGCCCATTCTCTCCAATCTCTCCAATCTCTCCACTCAGCTTACGATAATCGCTCCCCCCACGAATACCCTCATCGTTATTGCCAATAGGAGGATAATAATTATCCCCATTCTCTCCACTAAGAGGAAGCTTATGCTTATTACTCCCGCTAAGATGAGGAGAAGAATTAGCAGAGACAACTGGGATAACCTTTATAACATAAGGTTTACTATCCTTCTCCTCTGTAGCCGCATAAACTTCTCTTCCATTTTGGAACAAAGAGAGGATAGCTGTTGTACAAGCACACAAACATAGATGATTTCTAAAAACTTTAATCATAGTTCCCTCGAAACTTTTCTTCCCCTCTCATTAAAAATAAAAGCACCTGCAAAACATCCCATTGCACACCTCAAAACACGAAAAGTGTAACAAAAAGAACATGCCTCATGCTCATCTGAACTGTGCAATGAATTACCCCAATAGATTTGGCAGAAGCTCTACGCTAAAACTACCTATAAGAGAATAATTAACAATCACACTTTATAGGTGTATAATGCATTCTGTATTTCGTGTAAAGAAAAAATAAAATCAGTGCGTGCAATTAATTAAAAAAACAACTAAACCTTGTGAACTTTAAAAATTAATCCACAAGGAGATAAATAAAACAATGATTTAAATCAGTGGAAAACAAACTCTCAAAAACGAGTTTTAGAAAACATCAAATATTATATTAGATAATATCAATACAGTACCAAAAAGGATAACCTAACGCATACTGGACTGCTGAACGCTTAAAAAGCCGATAAAAGCAAGGCACTCTATCGCATCAGTAGCAGCATAAACTTTAAGAAAATTCGCTTTAGCGTAGAAAAGTGCTCTCATACATAAAACAAACTATGTCTTTTTTGCTCAATCAAGAAGATGAAAAGCTTTTAAGAGCAATACAAGTTGTTACAAAGAAAAAAGGCAGCACATTGTGCTGCCTTTTCTAAAAAGTACATACTGTACCTTATATTAAAACTGATAACGTATTCCTCCAGAAAAACTTGTTCCAGAAAAACCAGCCTTATTAAGCTTATGTTGATAGAGAACGTCAGCATGTAGAGAGAACTGTGGCAACAATTTGGCATTAAAGCCTAATCCAGCCTCTAATGAAGAACCAAAAGCCCCTAACTTGAAAGCATCCTTGAAATGCACAGACTGTTTTCCTTCAAAACCATGAGTAAGATAAAGCTTACCATAGAAAGAAACAGCTTTCACGCCTTCAGAGCCTGTAGGAGTCTTGGTTAAGCGTCCACCAACACGTGCCACCCACTGATCAAGGTTACCCATTTCAATATTAAAATTGTCAATATCACGGGCCTTATTAAACTGGAGATGTTGATACACAACTTGAACCTGCGGATCAAAGACAAAGCCCTTATATCTTGTCTCAATTGTCTGACCACCAGTTAAAGAAACACTCAAAGGATTACCTTTTAATGTTGCTGTCTTACCCCGTGCAAGAGTGAGAACATCACCTTTGAAAAGACCATAGGATAAAAGACCGTCGACATAGAAGCCAACATTATGCTGCATGCTACCATATACCGTAGCAGTCCATTTATCAAATGCACTCTTCTTACTTTGCTCAACATTCAAAGGCTGCAGAGAAAGTTTTCCATAAGTTCCCATAACACCAAAGGATATAGTGCTATCAGAGCTTTCAATAGTTTGCAGCAGAACACCTGCCTCTACACCATGATAGTCAAGATCACCTCCGTAACCATATTCAAGCGTGGACAGATCCGAAGCATAACGGTAATTTCCACCATAGCCGCGCAAGTATAAAGCAGGATTTTCACGAACCTCTACCATTCCATTAGAAGTCATCCGCAATGTGTCCAACTGCTTGTTTTGATTACTGATATCCATCAAACCAGCATGGAATACGCTATTAGGCAAGACAAGATAAGTTGGAACCTGTGGAACAACAGACCTTACAAATTTTTCAGGAAGGGCAGCAGATCCCATAGACTTAACATACTGATTTTCTAGACGGAAGTTCCAAAACTCCCCACCATCCTTAACAAACTTCTGCTGAATATGCCCCTGTTTCGAAGTCGCTTTTGGAGCATAAGCACGAAGAGTGTATTTGTAAGGTGAGTTGCTCAGTGCAACATAATTGCCATCGAGTTCGAAAGAATCTTTCTTCGCTTGACCATAGACCTGAATAACTGAAACACTGTGAGCAATCTTTCCATTCGCTCTAGCATCTCCTACATTGCCCGCATCACCTCGTACATGTATTTTTGTTTTTCCAGAAACATCACCATGAACGACAAGTCGATCCGTCACTTGTTGATCACTCGGATCATGGGGATTCAAACGTGCATTGAGATGAATTACAGCATCACCCTGTGCCTCATAAACTGTGCCGTTCCCATTTCCAATATGGAGAGTCTGATATTTCCCTTCAGATTCGGAAGGTCTAAAATCAATAGCACTATTTACAAGTCTCACAGAAGAAACGCATGAATTCACACATCCTGAATCTAAAGTACCCAAATTCTTCTGCGCACTTCTTTTTAGAACCCACTGTGAACTATTAGCCAAGTCTAATTTTGCATAAGAACTTCTATCAACGCGAACATCGCCTGTAACAACAGATCTATCAACCGTAACTGATATATTAGAATCATTCTCGACTTTTAATAATAAGTCACCAGCAAGAGTTGTTTTATTTTCTAATGAAACATGACCACCAGAATTATTACCATAGATAGCTATACCATTTGCAACTTCAAAATCAGTGTTCTTCAATGAAATTGCTCCTGTTATGCCTATAGGTGTTCTCTCCTGTTGGGATACAGCGCTCCGCTTAACAACAATTGCTTTCTCAGCTTCTAAATTCTTACTTCGATTTTGTTTCCTCTCTTCTTTCTGTGTTAGTCCATCAAAATATATACCATAGGTTCCATCACCTTCTACTTTAACAGTAGAAGATTCGATATTTGCGTGATTCACAGTAGGACGAACCTCTGAAGATCTCCTTCTCCTAGAAGAACCGGTCTCAACCACATTATTACTAGACTTCATAATCCACAAAGCACGAGAATCAGTAACAACATTTCCATTCTTAAAATCAATAGAAGCATTATCACTCAACAGAAAAGCTGCATGCTCTAAATTCTCTGTAGAATCTAACTTCCCTGTCGTTTTTTTCGCATTAATGTTAACTTTGTCTAATGCAACACTCCCCCCAGATTCTGACCTCACTGCCACTCCCTTTGCCAAAGTAATAGCCCCAGAGTCCATGGTTATCTTACCGCCTGTACTTGCCAGACCAGCTGCAACAAAATCCCCCGTCACGTTAATTTTTGTATCCTTTAAATTAACAGATGATCCAGAACCAGCCAAAGCACCCACATAAAGCGCATCGACTGTCCCACCAGTCATCCTAACCTTTCCGCCACTTTGCGCCTCAAGCCCAATCACAGAAGATTGAATTACTGATTTATTCTCTAAAACGACTTCTGCATCTTCTTCTGCAAGCACAGCACTTACAGAACTCACTTTAGCAAGATCAATGGCATTTCCATTACCAGAATTCGGACCAATAATGGTGGCAGCGTTTAGCTTAATATTCGTACCACTTTTTACATGCATAGAATGTTGTGTTGAATTATTTGCTTTCAGTGTAAGCTGCTGGACTGTGTATGACTTGCCATCACTGCATAAAATAGAGCTTTGCGATTGCCCCTTCCCCCCAATACCATTACACCCAACAGGAGTACCTTTCTTACCTGCACTGCTAACATCTGCAACAGCGGGTACCCTAGATTCCTTATAAACCACAGGCTTTACAGAAATAGGTCGCTTGGAACCTGCCGTAGACTTCGTTGAATCAGTAGGCTTCACAACAGAAGGTAATGAAACTGTAGATGCTGTCTTTTTAGATTCTGTAACAGTAACAGTTCCAGATGATTTAGAACCTACGGAAGAAGCCATAGGCTTTGCAGAAATAGATTGCTTGGAACCTGCCGTAGGCTTCGTGGAACCAGTAGACTTCACAACAGAAGGCAATGAACCTTGAGATACTGTCTTTTTAGATTCTGTAACAGTAACAGTTTCAGACGGTTTAGAGCCTACGGAAGCATTTAGAACAGGCTTCACGAGAGATTCCTTTTGCTTAGGCACGATAGAAACAGAAGGAGAAACAACAGATGGAGGTGCTCCTGCTTCAGATACTCCAGTTCCCTCATGCGTAATAGTCCTCACATTTTCAGATCTTTCATTAGATTGAGAAGGAGTAGTTACATCTGTCGTCGTAGGCGTACTAAGTGGAGTTACAGCAGATGCATTTTCTGTAACACTAATACTATCAGAACTACTATCAAATGTTATAGATTCACCATTTTCATCTGTTATATTATACTCTACCGTATTAGCTCCTAGCTCATAAGAATCGTTATCCGTCTGACCCAAAAGTACAATATCCACATCGTCTTCTGTCGCTACTAGATCTCCATATCCCTCTTCGTCATCTCCATATCCCTCTTCGTCAGATGTGATAGTTCCAGACGAGAGAGATAGAGTATGTCCAGAAGATTCACCTACCTCAGATGCAAGGGTACCAAGCTCAGATGTGGGACCACCAATCTCAGATGCAGGGGTATCAACCTCATATGTGAAACTATCAAGCTCAGATGTGGAGTCGTCAATCCCATATGTGGAACTGCTACCCTGAGACGCTTGGTTACCATCCTGAGATGCGAGGCTACCAGCATCAGATGCAGAAGTATCAGACTCAGATGTGGAGATACCAGATCCACTTGCTTCAGGTACTTCAGTTTCCTCATGTGTAATGGTTCTTACATCTTCAGATTCTTCATTAGATTGAGAAAGAGTCGTTACATCTGTCCCCGTAGGCGTACTAAGTGGATCTACAGTAGATGCATTTTTTATAACACTAATACTATCATAACTACTATCAAATGTTATAAGGTCACCATTTTCATCTGTTATACTATACTCTGGAATATCAGTTCCTAGCTCATAAGAAGCGTCACCCGTCTGACCCAAAAGTACAATATCCACACCGTCTTTTGTCACTACCATATTTCCATATCTCTCTTCGTCAGATGTGGGAGTTCCAGGCGAGAGAGATAGAGTATATCCAGAAGGTCCACGTGTCCTAGATACAACTAATGTAGAAAAATTTACATTATCTTTTTCAAGCGAATCAGTCTGAGATAATGAAGGATCACTTGCCTGAGGTGCCAGGCTACCAGCCTCAGGTGCTAGGTTACCAGCCTGAGGTGTAGGGCCACTAGGTTCAGATGCGGGGGTATTTGGCTCAGATGCAGGAGTACCAGGCTCAGATCCGGGGTTAACAACCTGAAGTGTAGAGCCACCAGCCTGAGATGTGGAGCCACCAGCCTGAGGTGTCTGAACATCAAGCTCAGACGCGGAGCGACCAGGCTCAGATGCTAGATTACCACCCTGAGATGCAGAGCGACCAGCATCAGGCGCAGAGGCACCAGACTCAAGTGTGGGGGTACCAGATGCATTAGGTTGAACCTTTGATACTGGAGAATTAACGGATCCGTCAGCTCCACTTTCTAATTTACTTTCTAAGTTGAAATTCCACAGCTTTTCTGTTTCCCCCGATGAAAGGCTATATTGTAATGGATCAGCGCGAAGGATGTACTGATAAGGCGAACCCTGCAATGTAACATATGTAGTAGCTAGCTCAAAGGAATCACTTTTTGCTTCTCCAAAAACCTGGACAATTGAAATAGGTTTAGGAACACTGTTATTTTCCCTTTGGTCAGCCTGATTTTGTATAGTTTGACGCTGAACCTGTTCTCCATTTCTTAACTTTTCATTTAGAGTGTTGATGACAGACGAGTCGTTCACATAAACCTTAGTTTTTCCAGTAACATTACCATAAATCAAAAGTTGATCAGACAAAAGTTTAACGTTATTTGAATCGTCAGAAACAAAACTCGCATTGACATAAATCTTGGAATCTCCACTAGCACTGTAAACTACACCTTCCTCTTCTCCAATATGCAGCGTTTGATAACCTTCGTTTTCATCTCTTGGAGGTAAAAATGCAATCGCACTATTTTCAAGACTTACAAATGAAATATACGAACCTTCACAACCCTTATCTATCACCTTCCCCGTATTTTGTTCCCCCCCCGTACTTATCTGTCTCAGATTCCTATTATTACTTTTTGCTAAATACCATCCTGATTCATTAGACAAATAAAGTCTAGCATGAGCATCTTCACCAATTTGAGAATTACCCACGATCGAAGACTTAAAAGCGTACACCGACAGCCTAGAAGCAGGGTCAGCCTTCAAGAATGTATCACCCAAAAGAACTGTCCCCTCTCTTAAAAGGACAGTACCATTCATACCATCACTATAAACAGCCACACCTTCAGGAACCGAAAGAGAAGTATTTTTTAAAGAAACAACCTGCTTTTGTTTATTAACTTTACTCTTTACTCTTTCACTTAATCTATCATAAGATATCCCAAAAGAAACAATTAACTTGTTATCATTTTGTTTCTTACCCTTTGGGTTCATTTCTTTTATTTCACCAAAAGATATTCCATAAGAATCTCTCCCACCAATTTTAATGTTTGATTCCTTGATCTCAGCTCTAAGCTTCAAAATATCCGAAACACTCTCAGACTCTCCAATATTATTTAGATAGCGTGAGAGATCTCCATTACCTGTAATAGTCGGAAGAATATCAGTATAAGCAACATTCATAGCGTTATGAACGTCAGAGACTAGATTAGCCTGTTCGACATTATCTCTTTCACCAGCAACCAAAGAATTCTGAGAAAGAAAACCCTGGTCAGCATAAGAACTATCAGAAGTCTCAAGAATATCACCAGCTACAAACAAAGCAACTGCATCAGTCCCCGTAACGTCTCCATTATTAAAAGAAATAAACCCTCCATGAGAAAGGAATGCAAAACTTTTAACACTAGGAGGAATATCTTTCCCATCACTTTCCTCTTTAATTTTTATTCTAACCCCATCTAGTTTAACAATTCCTTTACGCTCCGATATAACTCCCACCCCGCCTTTCGCAAAGTTAATCTCCCCAGATTTCATCATTATTCTAGACTCATCAGAACTGTGCAAACCAGTTCTAGCTGCATTTAAAACCACTTCATCCAAAATAACAAACGATCCCTTATCAGCCGCAGCACCTATAGCAGTGTAATAGACATTCCCGCCTTTCATGTAGATTCCACCGTTCTGTTGAGCATTAACCCCAACTTCGAACTTCTTAATATGCGAACTTTCCAACTGAACTTTTGAAAAAGACGTTGCTAATACCCCTGTCGCAACACTAGTCGCAACACTAGAAGCATCATCTGTATGATCACCTTCTGTTCCTTTAACCCCATCACTTAAATTACTTTTTACAGGAGGCACCACTAGAATAGATGTAGGAGCCATCCCCGTAATGGACGCATTATTTAAAACAATAGTTGTCCCTGTAACTCGAGCTATTACTTTACTCAAACCAGAATTCTGATCACGCCCCCCATCAACACTCCCCTGTACTCCACTAGAAGGCTGCGATGAAGACTTGATCGTTGCATACACAGCACTTTGGTCACTCTTCTTCGTCTGAATAATAGTTCTCTTCATTACATGCTTCCCAGAATCATCACAGAAAATGGAAGCAACGCTTTTATAACTCCCAACATCGCACGCGGAAGAGGGGTTTGAAGACTCACTCCCCTGAACAGATCCAGCACTTTGTCTAACATCACCGCCCCCTTGCGCAGAATCACCGGAGGCAACACCAGGAGAACCGGGGACAGCACTAGGAGAACCACCAGGAGCACCACCGGGGATAGCACCAGGGACACCAGCACCACCAGCGCCACTAGGGACACCAGCACCACTAGGGACACCAGCACCACCAACGCCACCAGGGACACCACCGCCATTGCTTGGACCAGCGACTTGTGGTGCAGGAGGCGCAGGTAAGTCTGCTGCTTTAGGCTCAGGAGATTTTGATGAAACTCCTGGTAGCAGAGATGAAAATGAAGATAGGTCTAGAGAAAACCAACCAGACCCCATAGAAGCATCTACACTTTGTAAAAAGAAGAGAGCACTTGTTGTCAGTGCGTACAGACTTGTACGCTTTTTAAATACATTGGTCATATGTTAAACTTTCTAAATATGTTGCAAAAACACTAGAATTAAGTGAAAATGAGGTAAGTGAACAATTTGTAACATATGTTAGTCAACTTTACAACATAGTGTTATTTATTTACGCTTCATTTTGTGCATAAAAATACCAAAGTTAAGTTTTTAAGTGCGCAAACCCTTATAATATTAGATAAAAGGATAAAATTACGATGATAAAATATATGAAACGGATGACTTCTGTTTTACTGGTTGCAACCAGCTTTGCAACAGCTTTATGGACACAGACGAGTATTGCAAATACGAGTACTCAAACAAATGTAACAATTAATCATGTTTCAGGCACGACTCCTGTTCCCGCTTCTCCGCAAAAGGTTATTGTGTTTGATATTGCCTCTCTTGATAATATGAATCGCCTTGGTATCAAAGCGGTTATCGGTATTCCTGAAGGAAAAAAACCATCCTATCTGCAACAATTTGATGATGCAAAATATGAAAAAATTGGTACCCTTTTTGAACCCGATTATGAAAAAATTGCCACTCTTCAACCTGATTTGATTATCATTTCCTCCAGAACTCAAGCAAAATATAACGATTTATCCAAAATCGCTCCAACAATTGATCTAACTGTAGGAAATGAAAACTCTCTTGCAGATATTGAACGGAATGTGTCTATCCTTGGCAAAATTTTTGGCAAAGAAAAAGAAGCTGCAGCAGAAATTGCAAAACTCAATGAAACTTTAGCTGAAGTTCGTAAAAATACTAAAGGAAAAGGCCATGGTCTTGTACTCATGACCTCTGGTGGAAAAATCAGTGCCTTAGGACCAAAATCACGTTTTGATATTTTGCATTCCGCTTTTGGAATTGCCCCAGCAACCGATAAACTCACTGTACAAAAACATGGACAGCTCATTTCTCCTGAATTTATTCTTGAGACAAATCCTGATTGGTTGTTGGTGATTGATCGGGATGCCGCAATTGGACGTGAAGGGCAATCTGCAGCACAATTGCTTAACAATGAGCTTGTTCACCGCACAACAGCAAGCAAACAAAATCAAATTATTTATTTGGACTCTTGGAGCTGGTATCGTGCAAGTGGTGGTTTAACGGGACTCATTGAAACCGCTAAGCAGATCAATGAAGCCTTTACAAAGAGCAAATAAGCGTACAAAAGAGCTTGCTTGCTATATAAATAAAATTTAAAAGCAGAGATTGTTTATTAAGCAGTCTTTGCTTTTTTAGGTTTTGTTAGAAAATGATTTAACGTGAAGAATTACTGGATAACCATAACACTTCTCATTCTCCTGTCTATCCTCAGCATTTTTGTTGGTTATTCTGATGTCACGCCTTCTGACCTTTTCGCAGCAGATCCCCATGCGTGGCTTATTTTTTGGCAAACACGTCTTCCTCGTACCATTGCAATCCTTTTAGTAGGTGCATCACTTGCACTTTCAGGTATGATTATGCAACTATTGACACGCAATCGCTTTGTCGAGCCATCAACCGCTGGAACTGTTGAATCTGCTTCCCTTGGCATTCTTTTCATTATGATTTTTCTGCCCGATATTTCTGTTTTAGGAAAAATGGTCGTTGCGACACTTTTTGCCATGACAGGCACTTTACTTTTTATGTTTTTATTGCGCCGCATTCCTCTAAAATCTGCTCTCATTGTACCCCTTACAGGGATTATGCTAAGCTATATTATTGGCTCTTTAACCAATGCCATTGCAGATTATGAAATGTTACTTCCCTCTCTTCAAGCTTACTTATTTGGCAGTTTTTCAATGGTTCTTGAAGGAAAATATGAGCTCTTATGGCTATCCCTTCCCCTTTGTATTCTCGCCTATTTCACTGCTGATCGCTTTACAGTTGCAAGTTTGGGAGAAGATTTAACCAATAACCTTGGATTGAATTATCGTGCTGTCATGTTTTTTGGTCTTTTTATTGTCGCCTCAATCACTGCTGTTGTTGTCTGTACAATTGGCCGTATTCCTTTTGTTGGACTCATTGTTCCCAACCTTGTGTCAAATTTCATGGGCGATAATATGCGCCGTACCGCTCCTTGGGTGGCCATCAGCGGTGCAGGATTGGTCTTAATTTGTGATCTTGTAGGACGAATAATTCATCCCTCTCTTGAAATTCCCATCAGCACTATGATGGGTGTAATCGGTAGTTTTATTTTTATGATACTGCTTTTACGCTGGAGAAAGCGTCTTGGATAGAAGAAAAAAAACAATATGTGTACTAACAACACTTATCATCATAGCATGTACTGTCATTAGTCTTTATATGACGTGGAATATCAATGTGTATACATGGACATTTCGTCTTACAAAACTTTCCTCTCTGCTTCTTATTGCCTATGCAATAAGCGTTTCTACGGTTTTATTTCAAACAATCGTTAATAACCGTCTTCTTACCCCTTCAATTATGGGATTTGATCAGCTTTATATTTTAATAAAGACTGTTCTGATATATTTTGTAGGCTCTCTTTCTTTGCCCTTTTTAAATGAAGAAGGACAACTCATTCTCGAAGCCCTCATTCTTATTCTTTTTTCAATAAGCCTTTTTCGCTGGCTCTTTTCAGGAAGCCTAAAAGGGCTTCATTTGACGCTTTTAATCGGTGTTGTTTTAGGCGGATTTTTTTTCAGTTTACGGATGTTTATGCAATTGCAACTAAATCCAGACCAAATGATGAATTTAACCGATATTATGTTTGCAAATTTTAATAAATTCAATACACCATTAATAAGCTTTGCCACAATCATTGTCTTCATTGTGAGTCTGATTGGATGGCATTCCCGTCATCTTCTTGATATTTTAGCTTTGGGACGTGAAAATGCCCTCAATCTTGGCGTTAATTACCACAAAAGTGCGACAGCTGTCCTTATTTTTGTTTCCATTCTCGTATCCATTTCTACCGCATTAGTAGGCCCCGTCACCTTTTTTGGACTGTTAGTTGCCAACCTTGCCTATGAACTTTCTCCTCAAGCAAAACACTGTGTTGTTGTGCCGATTGCAATATTATTAGCGATTATTTGTTTGGTGGGAGGACAATTTATTTTAGAACAAATTTTTCACATGGCAGGACGTTTAAGTTTTATCATTGAATTTTGTGGGGGTATTGTTTTCTTAATGTTACTGATGAAGGGAAAACTAAAATGATTGAGATCAATCATCTTTCCAAGGCTTACGGAGCACGATTGATTATCGATAATTTATGCCTTCATCTTCCCAAAGGGGGGATTATTTCTCTCATTGGGCCAAATGGTTCGGGAAAATCAACTCTTTTAATGCTGATAAGACGTCTTTTGTCATACCATAATGGTACAATTCATATCGACGGCTTTGATATTGATAAAATGCCCCACGATATTTTGGCTCAAAAACTCTCAATTCTGCGTCAAGATAATCCTTTATCCTTCCGTTTAACCGTGTACGATTTAGTAAGTTTCGGACGCTATCCTTATTCAAAAGGCTGGTATACACATGAAGATAAACAATTTATCGACAGTTCGCTACGCTATCTCGGCTTACAAGATTTAAAAGACCGTTTTTTAGATGAGCTTTCTGGCGGTCAGCGTCAACGCGCTTTTATAGCCATGGTTATCTGCCAAGATACTGATTATCTTCTCTTAGATGAACCATTAAACAATCTGGATATGAAACATGCCGTTTCTATGATGAAGCAGTTACGCCGCACAGCTGATGAACTGAAAAAAACCATTCTTATTGTTATGCACGATATTAATTTTGCCTCATCTTATTCAGATATGATTGTTGCACTGAAAAATGGAAAAGCAGCCTATTGTGGAACTCCCAAAGAAATTATGCAACCAGAAATTCTTAAAGACATTTATGATGTTGATATTCAAATCAAAACAATCAATGACATTCCTATCGCTCTTTATTATCGATAATCTAAAAGACTTTTTGCGCTTGCCTACACTGTAGAATCTGCTAGAGATGATAAAATTGGCTTATTGGGGAATAGTTTAATGGTAGAACAGCGGACTCTGACTCCGTCAATCTTGGTTCGAATCCAAGTTCCCCAGCCAGTGTAGCTGTAGCTTGCCAGTTGTAGCTTGCCAGCAGGTTTTGTATATTTTGCCACTAGGTTTTGTACCAATTTATTTTTTCTCAAAGAGTTTTTAAGTGGTTCTCAAAGGGTCTTCAAAGACCT
>NZ_JBHIMN010000013.1:0-38484 GCF_042194155.1 Bartonella sp. MR63HLJHH | reverse complement strand
CTCTGATCCAAGTGATCCTACACCTGCAGATCCTTCATCTTCTTCCTCTGTGCCTATTACACCAACACCTGCTCTGTCTGAGCCCTCTGATCCAAGTGATCCTACACCTGTAGATCCTTCATCTTCTTCCTCTGTGCCTATTACACCAACACCTGCTCCGTCTGAGCCCTCTGATCCAAGTGATCCTACACCTACAGATCCTGTCCCCACTCCGCCTGTTCCTGTTAAGCCTGATATTCAGCCCGAAATGGGAATTAGGGCGGTTGTCCCACAGTTGCCAACTTATCTCCTTTTACCAAATGCTTTATTCCATGCCGGTTTGATGGATTTTGCCTCTCAAAATAAAAAATTGAAGGCAATACGAAGCTTTTCTGGAGGTTCTTTGAAAAGTGATGAAAATCCAGCATTTTTTATCCGTGGTTATGGTGGAAGCTACCACTATGCTTCAAATCTTTCTGCTTTTGAATATGGCTATGGAGCAGAACTTGATTATAGTGCACTGGAAGCAGGTGTTTTGCTGAAAGAAATTGAGAGTTCAGAGAGTTGTACATTCTTTGGGGTCACGGGAACTTATGGAAAACTCTCTCTCCATCCTCTAAATGTTGAACAGAGCAAAAAAAGCGCATTTGATAAATGGTCTGTTGGAGCCTATGGAAGTTTACAGCATGATACGGGTTTTTATATCGATGGAGTATTATCGTATGGATTTTTTAAGGGAGATGTTTTGACACTAGCACGGGGCAAGGTTGTGGCGTTAAAGGGTAAACAGTTTAGCGGTTCTTTAACCAGTGGCAGAATGTTTGCAACAGGGTATAAAGGTGTTATTTTTGATCCGCAGATTCAGGTTGTTTATCAGCATCTTCAGTTTAATCCGGCACATGATGTTGATAATATTGAGGTTGATTTAGGAAAATTTCATCAATGGGTGGGGCGTGTTGGTGGGCGTTTAAGCAAGACACTTAATGTTTCTGAAGAGGGACGTGTCGTTTCTTTTTATAGTAAGCTTTCTTATTTGCATAGTTTTGAAGATAAGCGATTTGTTTCTTTTAAAAACGATTTCCAATTAGGTTTTTTTGGTTCTTCTTTGGAAGCAGGTCTTGGGTTTAATGCGCGTCTTTCTTCAAAACTTTCTCTTTATGGAGATATAAATTATCAGCATAGACTGACAAAAGCAGGGTTTTCTGGAGCAAGTTTCTCTGCTGGTTTGCGCCACCTTTTTTGACAAAGTATGATATGTCTTTTTATAAAAAAGGCAGTAGAAAATGCTGCCTTTTACTTTATTAAAATCTTCTCTTATTTTTTCTAAATGGTTCTTTTGTCTTGATGAAAAAGGTCCACAATATATGATTTCTTTGGTTTGTGATTGAAAATGCCTCGTAAGTGTGTTTATTTTTTAGAGAGGAAGATGGGTTTCATGCGCAATTGCTTCTGGAGGATTGTGCGGCTATTTTAGCTGTAATGGTTGTTGTTGTTTTCTTAAACAGAGATGTTGATAATACCACACTCACCATTTTCGCTACCAAAGGCAAGGTTGTATCCTGTCTGATCCCAGTTGAGCGCTGAAATGGCGCTTTTTCCATAGCCTTTTAGAAGAACCTCTTTTCCATCGTGAAAATGTGCACACAAAATCATTCCGTCATTGAAGCCTATTGCTACAATGTCTTCGCTTGGATGGCATGCAACGGTGCTGACAAGTGCATTTGCTCGTGTGCCCAGTTCTAATGGTGTTTTTCCCATGGGGCCATCTTTTGTATGAAAGGGCCAGACAATGGCTGCTGATGCACCGGATGTTGCTAACCATTTTCCCTTCGCGCTCCAAGACCAGCTTTTGACTTTGCTTGGGTAGCCACTCATGCGGAGATGCTGATTATCAGTGAGACGCCAGCCATGGAGGGCGTTTTCTTGCATGGTAGAAATGACATAGCGGTTGTCTGGTGAGAAGGTGACACCAAAGTGTGCTCCTTTCCAGACCAATGTGGTGGGAGATGTTTGCGTTGATAACCAATGAAGAGTAACACCATTGTAATGGGCAACGGCAAGGCGTAATCCCTTTGGAGCAAAAGCAAGACCTTCTATACTGCGTTCATGTGTGAGCTCTTGCAGTTCTTTGCCAACATTTGCCAGTGTGATACGTGAGGAGGAAAAAGCAAAAACTTTCCGTGGTCCAAATGCAACATTGCTTATCCATTTGCCTTCCTGTTTGCCCAGTACTTTTGTATGACCATCTGCTGTTGTTTGACAGACCTTTCCGTCTTCTCCACCTGTAATGATAGCTGTGTTATCATGGGAAAAATGGCTAGAAATTATTCCTTGGTGAACTTCAATGGTTTGTGGGATTGGGTTAAAAAAAACAATAAAACCTTCAACCGAGACAAAAGCTGGTTTGTTATCAATAAAACCGGAGGAAAGACAATAATTTTGTAAATTGTAATTGGTAATGCTTGGCATTGTTACTCGCTTATGCACAATTTTCAAAACCCGTTCTCAGTTTTTCGGCATCAAGGGTGCGGCCAATAAAAACAAGTCGGCTTTCACGTTTTTCATCTTCACGCCATGGACGTTGGTGCTGTCCTTCAAGGATCATGTGGATGCCTTGAATGACATAACGATCATCGTCTCCTTGAAATGCGATAATGCCTTTTAAACGCAAAATATCGGGACCCTGTTGTTGCGTGATCTGTTGAATCCATGGGAAAAATTTTTCTGGTTGAAGGGCACCTGTTTTTAAACTTACAGAGGTTATTGTAATATCATGAATGGTGGATTTGTGGTGATGTGCATGATCATGATTACAATCGGGACCACAGACATGGTCTGCGTGCTGATGGTCAAGAAAATGGGGATCATTATCTAAAGTGCGTTGGAGGTCAAAGGAACCTCGATCGAGGAGTTTATCAAGAGGGATGTTAGCGCGCTCTGTTGCGTAAATTATGGCTCTGGGATTAATTGCAAGAATGAGCGATTGCGCGTGTGCACGTTCTTCTTCGCTGACAAGATCAATTTTATTTAAGAGAACAATATCAGAGAAAGCAATTTGCTCTTCAACTTCTCGGCTTTTTTTAAGTTGGTGTGAAAAATGCTTTGCATCAACGACTGTGATGACACTGTCGAGAGCGGTTTTTTCATGGACCGTATCATCCATAAAAAAAGTTTGTGCAACGGGGATTGGGTCAGCAAGCCCTGTTGTTTCTATAATGATAGCATCAAATCGATGAGAGCGCTGCATTAGACTTTCCAAAATGCGAATAAGATCGCCGCGCACGGTGCAACAGACACAACCATTATTCATTTCATAAATTTCTTCGTCTGATTCAACGATAAGATCATTATCGATGCCAATTTCACCAAATTCATTGACAATGACTGCGTAACGTTTGCCGTGGTTTTCACTCAGAATGCGATTGAGAAGAGTGGTTTTTCCTGATCCAAGATAGCCTGTGAGAACCGTAACAGGAAGTTTTGTGGGAGTGTTTTGCGTCTTTTCCATGGTTCATGCCTTTTTATTGAAATGTGTTTATTTTAAATCGATTGATATCATCAAGTAAACCATGAAGCCCACAAAGAACATGAGAGAAAATTGCTTCACCGGCTTGCGGTGTTGCTTCACTTGCATTGCCTGCTGCTCCTTGTTTGTTAAGGTCACGCATTGTCCATCCAAAGGCATGAGGACCATAAGCGCGTAAATACTGATAGTTGGCAATCATATCAGCTTGCTTATTATGAAAATTTTCTGCTTTCTCCATATGCACTTTTTCGGGTGCTAAATAGAGCATTAAAGAGGTTTCTATAAATCCTCCATGGATATCAAGATGCTGTTGAGACGGTGCCATTAAACCTTGTGGTAGGCCAAAACGACTCCAACTTGTTGCTACCGCAAGCATTGAAAAACGCCTCCGTAATTCGGTGATAACAATGCTCATTAAAGGCGAATTGCCTCCGTGGGCATTGAGAAGAAGAAAACGCTTTATTCCTTTGCGATAGCAGTTTTCACCAATCTTTATCCATCGCTCAATAGCCTCGAAAAAGGTGAGGGTTTGTGTGCCTGTAACATCCATATGTTCTATAGAATAGCCAATCTTTTCAACCGGTAAAAGTGCGATATGAAATTGCTCTTTTGTTTGTAAAGTGAGGGCTTTTGCAAAAGCTTCAGCAATGATCCAGTCGGTTTCGAAGGGAAGGTGCTCTCCGTGATATTCGTGTGCGCCCAAAGGTAAAAGAGCGAGAAAAGGCGTGTTAGATATCATAAATTATTGCCCAAAAGAGAAGTTAACACAGAAAAAATGATCAAAAGTGCTGTCACTATTTAATCTATCTATAAGAGAAACGCAAATAGGCGTTTTTTTACATCACATATGGATGCTATAAAAATGAGAGTTTTGTTAAAAATAGTGAAGATTTTATTGAGCAAAGCCCACTCAATTTTTTTGTAATATGAGGCGAACTTTCTAAAGATAGCTATCTTTGGTAAGACTTTCTGATGCAGATTCTCATTTTTAATAAGTAAATATTCATACAGATTAAATACTTAACATCATGTAATGAAAAATAATTTTTCATTGTTTATTGAAAACACAATTTTTTCTGTAAGTTGCATATTCTTCTTTTTACTATGGAGCGAGGATAACCAAACTATTTCTATTGTTGCAATAGTACAGACTTTGGTTGCAATCAGAAGTTCTAAATTCTTAATTCAAGTATCTGTATATTACAAAAGAATAGAAATGTTTATTGATTGATTTTACTTTGGATAGTGTCTTAATAGACTTTAGTGCTCATGAGAAAAAATGAATATAAAGGGAAGGATTCACGTAAGATAAACTTGCAGTCTCAGAGAGCTCGATGAGTTTATAAGATGATTCAAGAAGAAACACCGTTGGATACATGATAAACAGAACGCCATTGTGTTGCACATTGATATGCTTGTTTTAAAGAAACCTTTCCTAAGGTATTCAAGCCTATTTTGCGACGCTGTTCGTGAAGGGTATAACGGTAAATCCTCATAATATAAAATATATTGTACTTCACTATATTTACTTTTTTAAAGTAAAAAGCGACACCACCATTCACTTTGCCAGTTTTCAATATTGTGTTAACAGCGCTTGATAGTTAAAATATCTCATAAGTGAAATTTTCCTTTTTTCAAGTGTGTTTACACACACATCGTTTTCTTTTGTGATTTGAAAGCGAAGAATTTTGATTGATTCAATATAAACAGAGTTAAAATTAAGAGAGTCTTATAATAATCAGCCCTCTCATTCAACATGCAAAACAAGAAATTATTATTATAGATTAGTATCCTGCTATTAAAATGATCGATTGCTAAATTTATCATTCAATATCAGTTTTCATGGCGTTATTTTTTCAATGCGCTTACTTAAGTTGGTATCTCAAAAATGCAATTTTTAGTCAGTTTCTCTACCACTTTTCTTTCAAGCATTTGATTAATTATTTATTATTATTATTTATTTTGCACAAATTGCAGACAGTTATGTGAATATTGCCAAAAATTTATTTCAAAGAGAATTATTTTTTACTAATACAGAGTAAATATAATTACTCAAAAGATAAATAGGGCTGCGCTCTACAATATTGACGAAAAATATGGAATAACTTTTATGAGAATTAAGAAAGAAAATTGCTTTTCAGTATTTTGGGGGATCATCTCATTTTTCATGACTCTCTTTTTATTTAATTTTAGGTAGTTTGTTGGTGCTCTAGTGTTGCTTATAATGTTTTTGTAAATCTGATAGATTTACTTATTTTATGCGTTTGTTTTATTGGGTTTTAAAGTCAATATTTAAGTTCTTTATGCTGTATGAGATAAAGGTGCTGAATTACCTTTTTGAAGATGCTATGCGCTATTTTTCTTTATATATCAGTAAAAGTTGAGAATCATTTTATTAACGTCTTTTCTATTTGAAAATAGAGATCTTGATTTATTTTTACATTTTATAACTGTTTTATAGAAAAATAATACACTATTTTAAGGTTTATTTATTAGGATAGATTTGTTTTAGATCGAGCTTTTTATTCGCTATCAATTTTATTTTCAAGTTTATTGATGAGCGATATAATAAAAATTCATTAAGTAATATTTCATTTTTATATTTATTGAAATAATAGAGAAGAATTATCATTAGATTGACAGTTTTAAATGTTATAGTTCTTTAAAATTTAATTACATTTTAAATTATTTTTATCATTTGTTGTTTTTGTGTCTTTACATGCAATACACAATGTGTTATATCTGTAATATAATTACAGATAATATTTTATTATGTGTAATTATATAAATAATTAAATATAAGTTTTGGTTTTTATATATGTGAATATTCTTTCATTTTTTCAGTGAAGAAAAGAGGAGCAAAGAAAGCTATGTTTAAAATATTTAAAAATCGTGTATGTTCATTTACTTTTACACTATTTATTCTTTTTTTTGTACAAACTATAGAGGGAAATGCAAGTTTTGTAAAAAATCAATTTCAAGAGAGAGTGGCAGTTACTATTTCTACACTAGAAAAAAAAGTAGTTATTAAAGCTGTGGATAGAGCTGTTATTCAAGGCGTTGAGGAACAAAATGCTATTGCTTTGGGGAAAGCTGAAAAAACTGCTGCCTTTTCAGGTGCAGCTTTTTGGGGGGGAATAGGTATTATATCACTTCTTGCTTCTTTATGTATTGGGGATGTATTAGGTGCTGTTGTATCTCTTTGGGGAATATTCACTACACTTTAGTAGAAAGCTCATCGACAAAGTCGATGATTTTTTTGTTCATTTCATGATTTTGAAAAAATAAATATTTGAACTTATTTATACTGTATTGGATGGAAAAATCACTATTATTAATACCAAATGTAGCTTTTATTAACATTATTAAAGTTCAATGTCCTACATTTATGTTTTTTTACAAAATAATGTAACCTCATTTTTTACAGTTTATGGTTATTTCCTAGTAATAAGGCTAGTATACTTACTATCTTTATCAGCCTTTTAATATTGTTTACCTTCTCTCATATGAAGATTATTCATTAAAGGCATATTTTATCCTTTTTAAAATTTTTTATCTTTTATAAGAGGATAAAATAAAAAATATCCCTTATTCATGGCTCTTATGCAATAAGAAAAATGATAAATTATTATTTCAAATTTGTTTATGTTAAATCCATCAAAAGTATTTTTTACATAGAACAAGTTGCGTTCGTGTATGGATAAGATTATCAAAAAAAGAGTAAAAATTCTTCTCATGAATCATCTCAAAGGCTCAAGGGCTGTCGTAATATTGACAAATAAAATGATGATGCCGGTTTGTATCTTTATAGAGTAAAGATAGTGATACACAATGAATCTTATGCCATCTCATGGGGTGGTTTATATTGTAGCATTTACGCGCCATATTGTGAGAAGGAAGTGGTGATATGCATCGTTGAAAATGCCTTTATTAAAAGATAAATACTTTTATTTGCGATACAAGTGTATTCTGGGTTGTTCTGTCGTGTCAGGGAAAGATGCTGTTAAGTAAGGTAATTAAGGAGTGTTTATAGCTTAGCGGAAGAAGGGACATGAAGTAAAAGGTCTTGTTTAGCACGAAGACGCGCAATCCATTGATCTTCACGAATAGCAGTATTATGTATTGTAATGAGTTCGTTTTTTTTAATTGCAGCTGTTACTGTTGCTTTTTCTAAAAGACCACAAGGAATGGCGTGGTGAGCGCGTGCTTCTGCGATGTTCATTATCCAAGCGCGATAAGTATAAAGACCGATAAAGTCTAGCTGATCACCTGGATGTAAATCTTTTTTAGCAACAGCACAGACTTCTACTACGGGATGGCTAAGAGGAACCATATCTTTTTTGCCATAAAGCATAGCGCGTGCGCAGGTGAGGGGAACTTCCATTGCTGTTAAATGATAGGGACGGTGAAAGGTGAAATAAGGCCCCTGACCAATTTTTAAATCTTCCATACGTTCGCGTAAACGTGGGTGCGCTATTTCTGCAATGACAAAGACACCTGGGGAAACACCTTGGCCTGTTGAATAATCTACAATACCATATCGCTGCAAAATGCCTCCATCTTGTTTTGGGATAAGCACTTTGTTTAGATCTTGCAGCGCCGCTTGTGGTCCATGCATTCCTGGGCAATCGGGGAGAAGTCCAGTGGCATTGGCAATTGCTGCCATTTCAACCATCGTTTTGGAACCATCAATAAATTCAACCAACATGCGCACATTCATATTACGCCGGAATGCTTCTTCTTCGTAAGCATCAGGTGTAGCATCAAAGCGCAGAGGATTATTTTTTCCTTTACCTGCTGCAACAATCTTATGTCCAAGGGCTGAAACAAATTCTATGAGTTCCATACAAGAAGTTGGTTCATCTCCGGCACCAAGTGTATAAATGAGCCCTCGTTTTTCTGCTTCATGTTTGAGATAAGCGCCAATTGTAACATCTGCTTCAACATTCATCATGACAAGATGTTTGTTATTCTCAAGCGCTTTGATACCAATTTCTGCTCCTGCTTCGGGATAGCCTGTTGCATCAACGATAATATCAATTTGTTCATGACGTAAAACAAGGTTAATATCATCTGTTGCTGCAATCAAATTTTTTTCAATGCTTTGCGTGAGAGCATAAGTATTTTCAACTTCACAGACATGTCCATCCTCGCCATAGGCCATTGTAGCGGCATCAAAAATACGTGACGGCGTCCTAGTGGCTACTGCAGCGACTGTTATACCATCCATATGCGCAATACTTGATAATAAATCTGTGCCCATTTCACCACAACCAATCAGTCCAATACGGATGGGGGGATGCTTTTCTGCACGTTGTTTCAAATCATGCGCTAAACCTGTTAGGTTCACATTGCTTGCCATTCTTTTTTCCCATTTGAAAACTATTCTGCTAAAGAACTTTTCTCATTCATAAGGTGCATTTGCTTTTAAGACAATTAATCTTTTATTCTTGATGCTCTAATCAATGGATTTTATAAAAGCAAGAGGGGTGGTTGTTTTTATCAAATAAAATAGGAATAGCGTTATGCAGCAAAAAATAGCAGTACAAGATGTCACCAGTTTTATTGGGAAAGAAGTGGGATTATCGGGGTGGCGTCTTGTTACACAGGATATGATTAATCAGTTTGCATGCGCTACAGATGATCATCAATGGATACACGTTGATGAGGAAAAGGCTAAAAAGACACCTTTTGGAGGCACAATTGCTCATGGGTTTTTAACATTATCGCTTTTGTCTACGCTCGCTTATGAGGCACTTCCAGAGTTGGAGGGGAGCACAATGGGGATTAATTATGGTTTCGATAAAGTACGCTTCATGAGTCCTGTGAAAACAGGGGTACGGGTACGTGCGCGTTTTGTGTTAGATGATGCAGAAATTCGCCCTTCTGGTCGAGTGGTTTTCCATTATGGGGTTACGGTAGAAATTGAACAGTTAAAAAAACCAGCTCTTACGGCTCAATGGCTTATTGTGGCAGTGATGGGGGAAAAATCTTCCAATATCTAGCTTAGTTTGAGTACTTTATTTTATAGAATTTTTGTACAATTCTATTAGAAGTTTCTTCAATGATAATATTGAGAATAATCTATAGGGTGATAGATATGCTGGAGCTATCATAGCGTTGATAGCTATAGCAGATTGCTATCTTTCCTAGATCTTTTTGAAGAGGAGTTTCTTGGTGAAGATAGTGCATTGCCTCACGCTTTTGTTTATAGCATTCTTTAATGGGATCATAGCCCTCACATAAACAGAATGTTTCAAATGGAATATACTTGCGTTGCTAATTCACGGGCTTATTTTAAAGAAACATCTCTCAACGCTCGTCACACCCATTTCGCAATGGCGCCTGTGAATAGTATAACGGTAAAGCCATTGAGCACCCCCATATCTTTATGCCTGTGAAGAAGAAAACCGGTACTATCATATTATATGCTAGCACCTTATATGCTAGCACCCAATGTTAAGACAGATCTTGGTGCTTGAGATAATTCATAAGAGGCACGCCTTCCTTGCTTGTATAGTTTTTACTCACACGGCTCTTCCTGCTTGTAACATGCAAGCGAGAGATTTTGATTAATTCGATATGGAACAAATTGGGAATGAGAGGATCTTACGGTATTCAGAGTTCTTATTCAATATGTTGTCTAAGGTTGGGAAAGGTCGTGACCAATGTCTTAATTTGACATGATAATTTATCATTTTTATGTTAAGAGAGAGTTTCAAATATTGTAAGATCTCTCATTTCATTTCCTTTTATATTCAATCAGTTAAAACTATTTTCTTTCATGTTACAAACGGATGGGGAGAGATAAAAACTGTTTAAGAAAAAAGTTCCTAATCTCTTATGAACGTTTTCGACAACCAAGGGTTGTTGCACTTGGAAAGTGGCAAAGAGGATGATGATACTGGTATGTGAAATTCTAAGTCTTTTAATGTTTTGTTTTATCAAGTTTTTGTACGATTTTATCAGAAGTCCATTGGGTTATAATATTGAGCATGATCAAAAGAATGATGACAATGGTCATGATGAAGGTATTATAGCGTTGATAGCCATAGCGGATTGCCATATCCCCTAAACCGCCTCCACCAAGATATCCAGCAAGTGAGGTGGCTCCTATGAGAGAAATGACCATGACTGTAAAACCTGTAATCAGGCTAGGGAGAGCTTCAGGAATAAGAACATGTCTGATAATTTGAAGACGGCTTGCACCCATAGAGCGGATCGCTTCAATGAGACCGTTTTCAACGGTTTTAAAAGAGAGTTCCGCCATGCGTGCATAAAAAGGAATAGCTGAAATGGTCAGTATAAAAATTACAGCAGGCATTCCTATCCCTCTTCCTACAACGATACGCGTAACGGGAAGAAGATAAAATGCAAGAATAATAAAGGGAATGGCACGAATACTGTCAATGATCATGCTTAAAGGGCGATTGATGAGAGATGAGGAAAAAATCCCCCCGCGTGCTGTTGTGTGAAGAAGAAGACCAAGGGGAAGTCCTATAATAAATGCCATAAAAGAAGCACTAAGTGTCATCAATATTGTATCAATAACAGCTTGGGGAAGTTCATGAGACAGAACATTAAACATAGCCTAAGACCTCACAATATCGTCCTTTTTTCGTTAACCATTGAACAGCTTTTTCTAAAGCTTCTTTATCTTCTCCAGGAAGAGCCAAGAAGAGTCGCCCGATGGTTTCATCTTGAACTGTATCAATGCCACCATGCAAAATACGTGCTTTTAAACCACTCTCATTTTCTAGAAGATGAAGAAAAGGCTGCTGGGCAATTTCACCGGCAATATTGATTTCAATGACAGCTTCTCGCCCGATTGGTTTGAGATTTTTCGCAAATTTTTCAGGAAGTTGCGGGGTGACAAGCTTGAGCATGGCTATGGTTGTATCGTCTTGCGGTGATGTAAAGATGTCTTTCACACGTCCTTCTTCTACGATGTTCCCCTGATTAAGAACAACAACGCGATGCGCTATGGTGCGCACAACTTCCATTTCATGGGTGATGAGCACAATCGTGAGATTGAGGTGTTTATTAATATCAGCAAGGAGCTCTAGAATAGATTGTGTTGTTTCAGGGTCAAGAGCAGAGGTGGCTTCATCTGATAACAATATTTTAGGATTAGCAGCGAGCGCACGAGCAATGCCAACGCGTTGTTTTTGCCCCCCTGACAATTGTGCCGGATAGCAATATTCTTTTCCATATAACCCAACCAATTCAATCAGTTCAAGGGCACGTTTGTGGCGTTGTTTTTTACTTACACCACTTAATTTAAGCGGCAATGCAATGTTATCAAGAATATTTTGCGATGAGAGAAGATTGAAATGTTGAAAAATCATCCCAATTCGTTGACGGTAAGGCGCCCACTCTATCTCTGATAGATTTGAAATATCAACATCTTCAAAAAAAATGGACCCTGCATCAATCTTCTCTAACCCATTTAAACAGCGGATAAGTGTTGATTTTCCTGCTCCACTGCGCCCAATAATCCCAAGGATTTCACCAGCATGGATATTTAAAGAGAGATTATTAATTACCGGAACACCAGCCGTTTTGTTAAAACAACGGCTGATGTTTTTTAAGGAGATAAGGGTAGATTTTTCCATTCACAATTACTCGGATATTTGGCACAATTACCAAGAAGTTTGGGCGGTTTTGCCAAAAATCTCTTTGATTTTTGCACGGATAAGATCGTTGTTGTAAGCGGCAACTAATTTTTTAACCCATGGCTCATCTTTTTCGCTCGTGCGTACAACGATGATATTATCATAAGGATTATTTTTTGCGCTCTCCCATGCGACGACATCTTTTTCGAAGTTTAATCCGGAAACAATAGCCCAGTTTGTGTTTATAATTGCAAGATCAAAATCGTCAATAGCTCGCCCTAACATACCAGCATCGAGCTCACGAATTTGCAGGTTTTTAGGATTTTCGATAATATCAAGTGGAGATGCAAGAATATTATGGGGGTCTTTTAACTTAATGAGACCTAAAGAATTGAGAAGAAGTAAGGCTCTTCCACCATTAGATGGGTCGTTTGGAATACCAACATGTGCACCATCACGTAGATCTTTTAAGTCTTTGATTTTGTGCGAATAAACACCGATTGGAGCAATAAATGTATAGCCGACAATTGAAAGTTTATAGCCACGTTGTTTCATTTGTTCATTAAGATAAGGAGCGTGCTGAAAAGCATTCGCATCGATCTCTCCTGCGTTAACAGCGTCATTAGGCAAAGCGTAATCAGAAAAATAAACGAGTTCAATATCTAAACCGGCCTTTTTAGCCTGTTCAGCAGCAGTTTTCCAAATAATCGCATCCCGCCCTTCCATAATACCAAGTTTGATTTTTGATTTGTCTGTAGCCATGACAAAAACCGTAGATAAAAAAAGTGCAAAGAGAGAGAGGAATAATCCTATAATCCGACTACGAGAAAAAAATTTTAATGTCATGTGCTTTTAACTTTCTTTTCCAAGAGATTTTTTGAGGGAAGTTTCAATATACTCTGTATTTTTATACTCTGTATTTTTTAGGAAGATTTAAAGTTATACAAGCTTTAGAGAATATTCAATCACTTTTATTTTTAAAAGAGTATTATTTTTCCTCCTATTTTTAGTATTTTGGGGGCTTATCATCATTCATTCTCTGAAATTCTCTGTAATTTAGGCAATCAATTCTTTTATTGCAATCATTTGTTGAGGGAACCAATAACACTTTAAAAACTTCTTTAAGGGACGATTGGTTGAAGGACCAGATAATCAAATGATGCTTTAGCTGTAAATTTATGAGGAGCATACTGCGCAATCAAGATCAAAAGTCCGTGTTCGTGTAGAGGGGGAATAAAGAGAGATTTTGTTACAATGTTGTGGGGTCTTTTGGGCGGGAAATAAAAGTTGCGGATCATTGGATTTAAACGCGGCAAATTTTTGCAAAGGCGAAATTTTGCCCTTCACATGTTTTGAGAGAGGAAGAAAAATAATGTTAAGAAAGAAATTTTTATCAACAACAATGATTTTATGGGCTTTGGGAGCGTCGGGGGTGGCTGTGACTGCTTCTCACGCGGAAGCTGGAACCATTGCAGGAACAGTTGCTCGTGTTGCTTCAGGTCAGGTATCTTTACGCACAGGTCCTGCGACAGCTTACAAAGTGATCTCAATGGTTCCAATGGGAGCAAAAGTGCAAATTTATGGCTGTCTATCCAATAAAACTTGGTGTTCTCTTGGTTATCACGGAAAGGTTGGTTGGGCATCTGCACGTTATGTCAATGTCAACAATGTTCCTACCGTTGCTTTTACAAAGATGCCAGTAAAGCCAAATGCTATGAGAAAATCGCCAAAAGTAAAAAAAGAAAAAGTAAAACAGGTTGTTTCTGGTTTTAAAGCTCTTCCGGCGATTCAAAAAACACGGAAAAACATACAAAAACTCTACAGAACAGATATGATTATCGATTCTACAGGTGTCAAAAAAAGAGATGAACGGACAATTTTAAATCCTTCGCCCAAAGCACAAGGAGTTTCTGTAAAGCACGTAAATGCTTATAACCCCTTCTTTCCTGATAATGTCAATTACAAAAATTTTGAACGTAATGAAACACGTTACCGTGTTGTGACTTATCCTGCTCGATAAGGGTAAAGTTAATTTCACAACCGGAATGACAAAAAGGATCAGCAGCATGAAGCAAAAAATGCTTATGCTGCCGATCCTATTGTACCGTAAAATGGCATTAGGGCGGCGATGATTAATTAAGGTGGCGAGGTATTTATGGATATTCAGAGTAAAATTTGTCAATATCCCGAATTATAGTCCTTTAGGCTGGTGATATGAATCTCCAGCAGGGGAAGATCCTACTGAAGAGAAGCCGGACTTTTGACAGACCGGCTAGGGCTCTTCATCCTTTCGGACAGGGCGTTAATTTACGGACTTAGGCTTTATCAAATTACGAGAAATGAGTAATTCAGCAATTTGAACTGCGTTCAATGCTGCTCCTTTTCTTAAATTATCGGCGACAACCCAGAAAGCTAAACCATTTTCAACGGTAATATCTTCACGAATACGGCTAATAAAGGTGTCATCTTCTCCGGTACATTCATAAGGTGTGGTATAGCCACCATCTTCGTGTTTATCGATAAGCTGACAACCGGGAGCATCGCGGAGAAGCGCTTGTGCTTCAGATACGCTTAGTGGTTTTTCAAATTCAACATGGACAGCTTCGGCATGACCGATAAAGACAGGGACACGAACAGCAGTGGCTGTTAATTTAATCTTCGGATCGAGAATTTTCTTCGTCTCAGCAGTCATTTTCCATTCTTCTTTTGTATAACCATCTTCCATGAAAACATCGATATGAGGAATGACATTAAAGGCAATGCGTTTAGTGAATTTTTTTGATGTAATTGGGTCAGCAACAAAAACAGCACGTGATTGTTCGAAAAGTTCGTCCATTCCTTCTTTACCAGCTCCAGAAACCGACTGATATGTAGAGACAACAACACGTTTAATGATTGCAGCATCATGGAGAGGTTTTAAAGCTAAGACCAGTTGAATTGTTGAACAATTAGGATTTGCTATAATATTACGCTTAGAAAAGGCATTTATAGCTTCGGCATTGACTTCAGGGACGATCAACGGAACATTGGAATCATAGCGCCACGTGGAGGAATTATCGATGACGACACAGCCAGCGGCAGCGATTTTAGGAGCATATTCTTTGGAAATGCTTCCTCCCGCAGACATCAGACAAAAATCTGTGTCAGAAAAATCGTAAGTATCCAGTGCTTTTACTTTTAAAGTTTTATCTCCATAAGAAACTTCTTGTCCTAATGAGCGTCGTGATGCTAGAGGGACAATTTCATGCGCAGGAAAACCACGTTCCTCTAAAATTGTAAGCATTTCACGACCAACATTTCCGGTTGCGCCGACAATTGCAACTTTAAAACTCATTTTCTATATACTCCTCATGTCTCTCCACGTTTATTCCCCGTGCTATACTCAGGAGAGAGTGAGTTGGTCAAGGAACATCATTAAATTATATTTTTGATTTTCAACAACTCAATTTTGTACACATCAATCACCATCAGCAGCACAATAAGTTGTTTTATTTCAAATGATACGTCTTTTTAATCTTTCAGAATTGAAAAATTGAATATTGTACGCTAAACTGTTATCTCTTTTAGAGAGCACTTTAATTAAGTGAATTCCATATCTTCTGTCAATTGTTTACCTTCACACTTTTGAATTTTTTAAGGATGCTATTACGTATTGCGTTGGGGGAATCTTTTAATACCTTATCTGTTAAGTGTTGAAGTATTTGATCTTCTCCCTATGCCTTTAAAAGCGAAGCTTCCTATTACAGTCTGTAAACAGCCAGATTCTAGCGGTTGCTTTTAGCGACTTCCCATTTTTCACGTGAACTTAAGGCTCAACAAGCAAGTCTAAAAATATTTAAAAAGACATTTGGCGCCTAAAAAACATTTGAATGTTTCAAGGAGGTATGCATGCTTCATATTCTCATACCTTAAATGATAGAATTTATGGTACAACAGGATAAACTTAAGTATCCATTATATAAATAAATTCTTATGAAAGTTATACATATAGTTTTTTCGTGTCTTATTTTTACTTTAAT
Organism: Bartonella sp. MR63HLJHH; assembly: GCF_042194155.1. Lineage (NCBI taxonomy): Bacteria > Pseudomonadati > Pseudomonadota > Alphaproteobacteria > Hyphomicrobiales > Bartonellaceae > Bartonella > Bartonella sp. MR63HLJHH. The sequence continues at coordinate 22,345 of NZ_JBHIMN010000013.1, read as the reverse complement.
CCTGTTATGCTATAAAATATCGTCATTTGAAGTATGGTGATCTTTAAGCTTTCTTGATATATTTAAGTGTGTGGGAATATTCTTAGGCTTGTTTGGCGAGCTTTTTGTTTCAAGTGGATTATATGAGTGGAAAGCCGTTGAACACCTCCATGTTTAATGTTTAAAAAAAAGAGTAAGTTAGCACCATCATACATTTTTTCAGCACTCAATGTGGCTACAGTTCTTGGTATGTGAGACGATTCAATTAAGAGGTATGCCTTTTTTGTACATTTTTACTCACACGCTAACTCTGCTTGTAATGTGCAAATAAGTGATTTTGATTGATTCAATATAGAACAAGTTTGAAATGAAAGAATTTTATGATATTCGAGACACTCATTCAATATACATAACGTTAGATATATCATTATGAATCAAAGCGCTATAGCTCAGTTAAACTCGTTAGAATTCGGACTATTTACAGACCAGATTAGATTTAAGAAATTTCGTTCTCATGAGGTGTGGGGAGACAGTCAAAATTCTTTTCAATGTTATTAAGGATGTTGATTGTTCTTTCAGTGAATTTATGAAAATAAGGGGTCATTTTTTTCACCAGAAATCAACTGCAAAATAGCCCTTTGTTTTTTGCGGGTCAGCATTCTGAAACTTTGCAAAAGTAAATATTCTGCTTTGCTTTCTACTCTGTCATCACAATGATAGAGGGGATCTTCTTTTTTTGTGTTATCAGCATAAAAGAAGGAAACGGGAACATCTAATATATGAGCAATTTCTTGTAAACGTCTTGCACTTACGCGATTTAAACCTTTCTCATACTTTTGAATTTGTTGAAATGTTACGCCCAAATGACTCCCTAATTGTTTTTGAGAAAAACCCATGAGGTTTCTTCTAAAGCGAATTTTTTTGCCTAAAGAAATGTCATAAAAATGTAAATTTTTGGCTCGCACTTTGCTCCCCCTCCGGTTGCGAGCGCCCTCGCATTAGTATTCCGGGGTCTGGAAGTGCTGAAACCGAGCCAGCCTCTTGCTTTTAGTGCTGAGAGCACTTGGACATAACAAGAGCCCCCGGAAATTCCGGGATATCCGCAAAAAGCGGGTTTATTTTATACTCGGTTTTAGGGCTTCCAGGCCCTATTGATCGCTGCGTATACGATCAAAAACACAAGTTCATTCATAGGATAATTTCTTTAAATCGTCAACCAGAGTGACAGCAGTTGGTTTGGTTGTTTTTTGCAAAGTTTACATGCAACTGTTGCAATGCATCCCTTTATTTTGATGAAATTTAGGACAATTTCTTGGTGATCATTATTGGGAATATTTAAAATTGTAACTATATGACTTTTATCCATTTATTGTGTATAGAAACGGAAGTTTCTTTTCGCATTCAGAAACAAAAGACTTTTTAGAGTAAGTATAACATTGGAAGTTGGTAAAGAGGGGAGTTGGTAAAGAGAATGCTGGTGCTGGCGTGTAATGGATTAGCGTTTAAAATACCAATATTAAAAAGATTGCATGAGCAAAAGAGAGCGTTTCATAGAGCAGTGATTGATAACAGCTTTCTCCAGAAAAAATGAACGAAATTTTCTTATTTTTTATACGCTACGTTTTCATTGTTTTGCAAAGGGCGTGCTTCTGAGGCAAGCATAATGGGAACACCATCACGAATAGGATAGGCAAGTTTGGCGTTGAGAGAAATGAGCTCTTGTTTTTTTCGGTTGTAAGAGAGTGTGCCTCTCGTTATCGGACAGACGAGCAATTCGAGCATTTTGGGATCTGTGGTCATTTTTTTCATGTTTGGACGTTCATTAGTTTAAACGGTAATCTGTACCTGTTTGTTTCATGAGTGAGCGTTCTGTTAATGCAAGAAGAGTTTGGGCACGGCTTTCGATATCTGGAGCTTCAAGGAGAGCTTGTTTTTCTGCTGGTGTAAAGGGGATAAGAGCTGAAAAAGCATTAACCAATATAGGTGTAGGGGCTTCTATGATACTGCTCCAATTATATTCCATTTCATGTATGGTTAGATATTTTTCTACAACGTCGAGTAAGCTCTCTCGGTTAATGCTTTCTTCAACATCAAATTCTTGCAAGTCTTTTATGTTTGATTGGATGAGAGCTGTTCGATAGGATTTTGTGTTTGTCAATTCTTGTTCTAAGGTGAAGCGGCAAACACCTTGTAAGATTATGAACAGTTGTCCATTTCCTGTTTCACTGTAGTTTGTAATGCGCCCTATACAGCCTGTTTTATAAAGTTGTGTAGAGAAGCGGTCTGTGTTCGATGAAAGTGGTTGAATAATGCCCAATAGACGATCAGTTACCATAACGTTTTCAATCATTTCAAGTGATTCTGGTTCAAAAATGTTGAGTGATAAAAAACCGCCGGGTAGTAAGAGTGCACCTTCTAAAGGAAAAAGGGCAATTTGCTTTGGAAGATCATTTTCGCAATTGTAAGAGATATTACCAGCTTTCATGAGTATTTTGTCACCTTTGTTCGGTAGTTTTAGTCTGTAAATAGTCGCAATTTATGACACTATTGAGAAAGCAGAAAACCTACTTCTTGTACATTAAAATCATACTTATAAAATACTTGAAGTCCTTATTCTAAAAAAAGAATATGAAACCCTATCTTTAAGGTTGAACTGCGCGAGAAAGAATATTGCTTTGCGATCTTTTTAGTGTGTGACGTTTTGCATGATTTTCAAGAGGTATTTTTGTTTATAGCTTTTGATTTTGTCTTAAATTTCCTAAAATGTGTTCCTTGCAATTTTTGTAAGGTTCAAAAGGATACTATTATAAATCTTTTGAAGCAGCTTACGCAAGTTTTAAAATGAGAACATTTTCATCACTTTACTAATGACAGTGTGATAAAGATAGGTTATAGGTTAGGGCATGCTGGAAAGAGCGTTATCGTTTCTTTCATTCTTTTGCGGGAGAGTGCAGATTGCGAATTTTCGCATTGCCGCCGAAGGGGAAATAGCCCATAATCTCTCAGGCTTTAAGGACCGTAAAAGGAAGAAGGCAGATCTGGAAAGTCGGGAGAGCCCGCGCCGAAGGTGTAAGCGAAAAATCTTTTCGCGAGTCTCTCAGGTTGATGACAGAGGGGTGCAGAGACGGTCATATTCTGTGGGCGTTAGCGCAGCTTTGGAGTTATTATGGGCACAGCACAAGAAACATCTTTTTTAAAAACACTTCCTTTATATGATATGCATGAAAAAGCAGGAGCAAAATTTGGTGCTTTTGCGGGGTGGAACATGCCTTTAACGTATCCTCTTGGCGTTTTGAAAGAGCATCTTCATACGCGTGCACATGCGGGACTTTTTGATATTTCTCATATGAAATTGATTGCCGTTGAAGGGGTACAAGCCGTGGAATTTTTGTCCTATGCTTTTCCCATTGATGCAGCAGCTTTAAAGATTGGGCACTCACGGTATAATTACTTGCTTAATGAGCAGGCTGGTATTCTTGATGATCTTATCATTACCCGTTTGGAAGAGGACCGTTTTATGTTGGTCGCCAATGCTGGGAATGCACAGGCTGATTTTGTAGAATTGGAAAAGCGTGCGGTTGATTTTGAATGTCAAGTGATTGCTCTTGAAAGGGTATTGCTTGCTCTTCAAGGTCCTGAAGCGGCCGCTGTTCTTGCTGATGCCGATTTGCCAGGGAATGAATTGTTCTTTATGCAAGGATTCGAACCACAACAGGATTGGTTTATAACGCGTTCTGGGTATACGGGAGAGGATGGTTTTGAAATTGCTTTGCCTATAGGGCATGCGCATATGTTGGCTGAAAAATTGCTGAGTGATTCTCGTGTTGAGTGGATTGGACTTGCAGCACGCGATAGCTTGCGGTTGGAAGCAGGGCTGTGTTTGCATGGAAATGACATTACCCCTGATACGACACCTATTGATGCGGCTCTAACATGGGCTGTTCCTAAAAGTGTTCGAGAAAAAGCACAATTTTATGGCGCGAAGGCTTTTCTTGAAGCGCTGCAAAAAGGACCTGCTCGTTGTCGTGTTGGATTAAAACCGCAAACGCGCCAACCTATTCGTGCTGGTGCGGTGCTTCTTGATGATCAAGGTAATGAGATTGGAGTTGTAACATCAGGTGGTTTTGGTCCTTCTTTTGATGGTCCTGTCGCGATGGGTTATGTTTCTGTTGATTGTAAAGTTGAAGGGACACAAGTCTTTACAGAACTGCGAGGCAAAAAGATTGTATTATCAGTTCATTCACTTCCCTTTGTTGAACAACGTTATTTTAAAGGATGATTTTTTATGTCTAAAACTTATTTTACACAAGACCATGAATGGCTTAGCGTTGAAGGAAAAGTGGTGACTGTTGGGGTTACGCATTATGCGCAAGAGCAATTAGGAGATTTGGTTTTTGTTGATTTACCACAAAGTGGGACAAAACTTTCCAAAGGAGAGGCAGCTGCTGTTGTGGAATCGGTGAAAGCCGCTTCAGATGTTTATGCTCCTCTTGATGGTGAAGTGGTCGAAATAAATGAAGCATTGGCTGATAATCCTGAATTGGTAAATCAGAAAGCCGAAACAGAAGGCTGGTTATGGAAAATGACATTGCAGGATGAGACACAACTGGAAGGGTTGTTGGATAAAGATGCTTATAAGGCTTTGATTGGATGAGTATCATGATCGAGCGTTCTTTTTCTTCTCGACATATTGGGCTGCGTCCTGATGAAACACAAAAAATGCTTGATGTTTTAGAGCTTGATTGTGTTGATACACTCATTTCTCAAGCTGTTCCACATTCTATCCATTTGGGACGTTCACTTAATTTACCAAAGGCTGCTAGTGAAGGACAAGCCTTGGAAGAACTCTCCAAGATGATGGAGCGTAATTGTGTGCACAAAAGTTTTATTGGGCAAGGATATCATGGAACTCATGTGCCCCCAGTTATTTTACGAAATCTGTTTGAAAATCCTGCTTGGTATACTGCTTATACGCCTTATCAAGCAGAAATTAGTCAGGGTCGTTTAGAACTTTTATTTTATTTTCAGACATTGGTGAGTGAACTCACAGGTTTGCCTGTTGCTGCTGCTTCCCTTCTTGATGAAGCAACAGCTTTAGCTGAAGCCAATGCCCTCGCTTTTCGCTTTTCCCGTGAGAAAAAGACGAAGATTTCTCTTCAGAGTCTTTTACATCCTCAGACTTTAAGTGTTGCGCAAACGCGTGCTGAAACACAAGGTATTTGTATCAGCCCAGAGAGGAAAATTTGTTCTAATACAGCGGCAGTTGTTTTGTCTTGGCCAGATACAAAAGGTGCTTTTCATGATTACAGTGAGATCATAAAAGAGGCAAAGGAAAAAGGAGCTTTAGTTATCGTTGTGGCTGATCCTTTAGCGCTTACCCTTATGGAGCCACCTGCTCAATGGGGGGCAGATATCGTTGTTGGCTCTATGCAGCGTTATGGCGTTCCAATGGGCTTTGGTGGTCCACATGCTGGTTACCTTGCAGTGAGTGATGCGTTAACGCGTCTTATTCCAGGGCGTATTGTTGGTCAATCCGTGGATACGAGAGGGCGTGTTGGTTTTCGTTTAGCTTTGCAAACACGTGAACAACATATTCGGCGCGATAAAGCGACGTCAAATATTTGTACAGCACAGGCTTTGTTGGCTAATATGGCAACCGCTTATGCTGTTTGGCATGGGCCGAAAGGTTTACAAGAAATTGCGCAGCGAATTCATCATTTAACATGTCGTTTTGTTGCTGGTTTAGAGGCTGCAGGTGTTTTTTGTGAAGGAGAATCTTTTTTTGATTGTGTAAGCATTGTTGTGAAGGGAAAAGCGAAAGAGATTGCACATCAAGCCAAAATGAGTGGACGCCTTATTCGTGTTCTCGATGATGACACCATTGCAATCAATTTTGATGAATTATCGACAGAAGAAGATGCTTGTGCTTTAGCGCAGCTTTTTGGGGCACAATTAGGCGATCAGGTTTCTCCACGACTCTTTGGCAAAAAGCGGAATGCTGCTTTTCTTTCTCAGCCTTTTTTTCATGCGGTTCATTCAGAGACAGATATGATGCGCTTTTTGCGTCGTTTGGCAGATAAGGATTTGGCGCTGGATCGTGCTATGATTCCTCTTGGCTCTTGTACAATGAAGCTTAATGCGGCGGCTGAATTGATGCCTGTAAGTTGGGCTAGTATGGCCAATATACACCCCTTTGTTTCACAAGAGGATGCAGCGGGTTATTTAGAGATGATTAATCAGTTAAATGCATGGTTGTGTGAAATTACAGGATTTGCGCAAGTTTCTTTTCAGCCAAATTCTGGTGCTCAAGGTGAATATGCGGGGCTTTTGGCTATCCGACGATATTACCAATCACGGCGAGAACATCAACGTACAGTTTGTCTTATTCCTGCATCTGCGCATGGTACCAATCCAGCTTCGGCACATATGGCAGGTATGGAAGTCGTTGTGGTAAAATGTTTAAGCGATGGTGATGTTGATGTAGACGATCTCAAAATGAAAGCGCAATTGCATAAGGATAAATTGGCTGCTCTCATGATTACTTATCCTTCAACACATGGTGTTTATGAGGAAAGCATTAAGGAAATTTGTTCTATTATTCATGAAAATGGCGGACAAGTTTATTTCGATGGTGCTAATCTCAATGCGCTTGTGGGGCTTGCTCGTCCTGCAGATATTGGCGCTGATGTTTGTCATATGAATCTTCATAAAACATTTGCCATTCCCCACGGAGGTGGTGGTCCTGGTATGGGACCAATTGGAGTTGCAGCGCATCTCAAACCATTCTTACCAGGGCATGAACAGGATGGGACAACACATGCGGTTTCGGCAGCTCCTTATGGAAGTGCGTCTATTCTTGCGATTACATGGATGTATATTCGAATGATGGGGGCTGATGGCTTAAAATATGCAACACAAATAGCCATTTTAAATGCCAATTATATTGCTGCACGTCTTTCACCCGCTTATTCCATTCTTTATCGGGGCAAGCATGGACGTGTTGCTCATGAATGTATTGTGGATACACGTGTGTTGAAAGAGCAGTATGGGGTGAGTGTTGATGATATTGCAAAACGTCTCATTGATTATGGATTCCATGCGCCCACGATGTCGTTCCCTGTTCCGGGAACTTTGATGATTGAGCCAACGGAATCAGAACCAAAAGCAGAAATTGATCGTTTCTGTGATGCTTTACTCTCTATTGCTGAAGAAGCGAAGAAAGTTGGTCGTGGGATTTGGCCAAAAGACAATAATCCGTTGGTTAATGCCCCTCATACAGTGGCAGATGCTTTAGATGATGCTTGGGAACGACCCTATTCGCGACAAGAAGCTGCTTTTCCCAACAGTTCTCTTGATCCAGCCAGTAAATATTGGCCTCCTGTATCGCGTATTGATAATGTTGCGGGAGACAGAATGCTCATTTGTTCGTGTCCGCCATTGGGAAATACCTATTAAATAACAAATATGTATTTACTTTGTTTATTTACATAAACAAAAAAGCCCACACATTTTGTGTGGGTTTTTTACTTATTGATCATGTTATTATGGAGTTATTTGTCTATTTTCTAGAATTTTGCATAGTTTTTTATAACATGAGAAAAATCGGAAAAGTCGACAAAAAACTGTGTTTTGTGGGCAATAGGCATGCTCTCCTTTGCCTTCTACCGTATGACATGGTTTTAGTGACTAGGCGCATCGGTCTAGCCAGCTAATTCACGTAAACGAGAGTGAAACCTACGGGGGATAGGGTCCAGTCTGTTGCATGTGTTGTGACATACGACTCTCACTAAGGTGACTACGACCGGTTGCAGAAAGAATAAAATCAAATTTAGTGTTATCTGATGATAAAGCCCCGCGAAACTCTGTTGTTGCATATTCTTAAGTCAAGCATTGTCTAAATATTTCTCTTTAATCTGCTTTTTATAAATATGACGCAAAAATACGTAAGAATACCTGTCAGAATGAGTAAATGCAAAACCAAATGTATTATGGTTGTTTTTTTACAGGGTGTCTTATAAAAAGCCGGCACATCTTTCCAATCCATTGTAGGTCAGTTTGTGACTTTACGGCGTTGTTTTCCTAAGAGCCCGTGTGTTTTAGCTGTTGCCTGTAAATCCACATCCAAACTTAACGCAGCGACATGTTTTAAGTCAGAGATTGAGACAAAAAAGAGCTTTATGAGTAGTTCAAGCTTTTGTATGCCAGATGATGGCGAGGGGATTGCGTATTTCTGTTGACGTAATCTTTGAAACTGGAAGACAATCTAATTTCAGAGAAATATAAAGCCGTAAAGGTGAAACTCAATCCTCAGTTTGTCATCTCCTTTTAATTCAGCTTTACGGCTTTCAGAAGCATCTAAAGCAATGTTTTTTTATAATGGGGATTACATATTGTCCCATGCTTTTATTTATTGTGTTCTTAATGGGATACCCTCATGTAAAACAGAACACTCCAAAAAGAATATACTTTGGTTGTTAATTCACGTGTTTGTTTTAAAGAGACATTTCGCTCCCAATCCCATTTCGCGACGGCGCTCGTGAATGGTACAACGATAAATCTATTGAGAGAGCTCCCAATCTTTACGCTCTATGAAGGAAGAAGTTGGCACTATCATACACTTTGCCAGCCGCTTAATGTTATAGCTCTTGGTACTTGAGATGGTTCATAAGAGGTATTATTCCTTTCTTAAATCATTTTTATCTATACATAGTCCAGTTTGTGGTATGCAAGCGAATGATTTTGATTGCTTCACTATGAACAAAACTGAAAATAAGAGAAACTTATGAGACTGGATGTTTTGTTTGATATATAGAGAATTAATACTTTAGTTTAATTGGGCATTTAATTTTAAAAACTTTGCAGTAGATTCTTTTTTGTCAATTTGTGGGAAAAAGGCTAAGCTTTTGTATTTTGGGTGAAAGCTACTTCCATAAAACAGTTCATCAACTTGTCTATTTTGAGATTTCTGTGAATGTGCGGTGTCTATGATCATTCTATGTGATTGATTGTTGTAAAATCTTTCATAAAAAACCCTCAATTTTCTAAAATGATGATTTTTATCAATTTATTTCTTTAAAGAGTTTTTATGTGTAAATGTATTTATAGCGGGAGCCAAGAGATGTTAGAATTTCATTGGGAAGGGTATCGGCATCTATAGATACTCTTTCAAGTGTTTGATGGGGTCCAATGAGTTCTACCCAGTCACCTGTTTGAGGTTTTTGATCAAGATCGGTCGTATCTACAATAATGGAATCCATAGAAACCCGCCCAACCATGGGAAGTTTATACCCGTTGAAATAAACTGTTCCTTTATTCGAAAGAGCACGGAGCCAGCCGTCTGCGTAGCCTATAGAAATGGTTGCAAGAGTGCTTGGTCTGTTGGTTATAAAGCTTTCTCCATAACCAACAGGTGTGCCTATATCAACAACGCGGTTTTGAATGACTTGGGCTTCAAGTTTTAAAACAGGTTTCAGAGGTGATGGGTGTTTCCCCCGCGGATCAACTCCGTAAAGTGCAATGCCGGGGCGAACAAGATCAAAATAAAAATCTGATCCTAGAAAGATACCTCCAGAATTGGCAAAGGAAACTTTGCAAGCAGGCAATTGCGCAAGGATGGTTTTTAAAGTAGCCAATTGGGCATAATTGGATGGGTGGGTATCATCTTCTCCGTTAGAAAGATGACTGAGAATATATTTTATTTCTGCTTTTTCGAAAATTGTAGGGTGTTTGATGAGTTTTTGTAATTCTTTTTGATCCAGTCCTAATCGGTTCATATGGGTATCGATTTGAATAATTGCTGGAAATTTTTTATCTTTTTTTTGACAAATTTTTTGCCAATTTTCAATGGCATTCCAAGAGTTTAGAACAGGAACAATACCAGATTGTGCGACAAACTCTTCTGCTAAGTGTGGAAGTCCATTCAGAACGGCAATCGTGACATGTGATGGTAAGATGCTTTTTAATTGGAGGGCTTCTATGATTTGGGCGACAAAAAAAGTGCGACAACCAGCTTGATAAAGGGCAGGAGCAATTTTGTGAGCTCCTAATCCATAGGCATTTGCCTTTACAACTGCTGAACATTGTGTTGGAGCTACACGTTTGGCTAAAGTGATATAATTGGAAACAATGGCACTGACATTGATGGTTGCTACAGCTACATAGAGTGATGTATTGATTTCATCATTAACGGATTTTTTCATTTTAAAAGCTTATCTGTGTTCGTGAAATACGGAGTTTTTTGGTTATTTCATTGAGGTTCTTTACGATATAGGGAAAGACACTACTTTCTATGGTTAAAATCATAAGGAGCTTATACTGAATTACGCACCATTAAAGTCGTTTTTTTATGTAAAATGCTACTCTGGATATAAGAGATATTTTAGTTTTATTTGTGTTGTTAGAAACACGGTATCTTCTAATAATTTGTAAGACATAGACTTTTGTTTTTTACTTATTTTCCCTAGTTGAGGCATATAAAAAATAGAACATAGTTTATTGTATTGTATCATTTTGAAGAGTGCAATATTAGGCTGTTGTTGCTGGTGCGATTGTTTTGATTAAACATTGCATTGGCTGCTTATTCAGAGAAGGTAAAATGATTAAATTAACCACTCTAAATCAATGCATTACAAGTTTTCTATCATGGGGGGAAGATCACTTATCTGTGCAATTTTGGATGTCGTCTCATGCACTTAAAGTTATTTTTGTTAAATAGAAAACAGTGTGTAAACATTTTCTGATATATTAAAAACTGTTGATTTAGAAAACCCGTTGATTTGAATATTGTCGATTTTCAAGATGGATTGGGTATCCAATATTTACTTTCTATCGTTTGATTGGTTTTAAGTGAAATCAATTTTGTCGCTTATAGAGCGCGTTAGACTCTTTTATTTATGGATATTTATGGAAAGCGCAGTGTAAAAAGGTCAGTAACGAAAACAATAGATGTAATGCCGGAAATCTTGTTGAAGATTCGTGCGGTTATCGTTCAATCAACAAAAATTTTATCTCTCTTATTTGAAGGTTTTAGGTCATAAGTTTTGTTAAGCGAGAGAGTGTTATAGCGTTACAATGGAAATATGCATTATGTGTTAAAGGGGAAAAGAGTACCGTGATTGTTTAATACTCAATGTTTTTGTTTTTCTTTGAATGTGATTTGTATTCGTATTTTCCTCATTCGTTTAATAAAGTGTTAATCTTGAGATTTTTGTTTTAAGAAAATTGTTGGCAGATGGTTATGCAAGTACTATATCACGTCAAGGATTCGAAATTTAACGTTCAATAAAATATGGGGAAGAGTATGAATACGTCTGCTACCAATGTTCCGTCAAACATCAGTAGCGTTGCAAATTTTCCGATTCCTGAGAATGTGTTCGCCCTTACTGTCCAAGAGGTTTGTCACTATACAGATCGGTTATTTAAATTCCGTTTGAATCGTCCGGATAGTTTTCGTTTTCGTTCGGGTGAGTTTGTTATGATCGGTTTGCCAAATGCAGAAAAGCCGATTTATCGCGCTTATTCGATTGCAAGTCCTTTTTGGGACGAACAGCTTGAGTTTTTTTCGATAAAAGTTCCAGAGGGACCTTTAACCGAGCATCTCCAAAAAATTAAAATTGGTGATACAGTTCTCATGCGTAAAAAATCTACAGGAACACTGGTTCTTGATGCTCTTATTCCTGGAAAACGTCTTTATCTTCTTTCAACTGGGACGGGGGTTGCTCCTTTTGCAAGCCTTATTCGTGATCCTGAAACTTATGAAAAATTTTCAGAAGTTGTCCTTATTCAAACAACGCGTGAGCAGAGTGAGTTAGTTTATGCAAAAGATCTTGTTTCCTCTTTGCAACAAGATCCACTCATTGGAGAGTATGCACAACAGTTGAGATTCTATCCTATGACTACTCGTGAACCTTCTGAGCATATGGGCCGTATTACGACTGTTATGGAAAGTGGGGACTTTTTTGAAACAACTGGACTTCCTAAAATTCATCCTGATGAAGATCGGGTGATGATTTGTGGTTCCATGGCAATGTTAAAAGATTGCGCAAGGATGTGTGAAAGTTTTGGTCTTGTTGAAGGGGCTAATAATGCTCCTGCTACTTATGTTGTAGAGCGCGCTTTTGTGGAGTAATGAGTGGAAAAGTTGAGGCTTTATCTTCTTTCAAACCGGTACGGTTTTTTTCCTTTTGCAAGCTTTATTCGTGATCTTGGCACTTATGAAAAATTTTCAGAAGTTGTCCTTACTTTAAATAATGCGTGAGCAGAATGAGTTAATTTATGCAAAAGATCTTTTTCCTCTTTGCAACAAGATCCACTCATTGGAGTATATGCACAACAGTTGAAATTTTATTTTATGACCACTCGTGAGCTTTCTGAGCATATGGGGCGTATTACGACTGTTATGGAGAGTAGGTGCTTTTTTGAAACAAGCGGCTTTGAAACAATAGCACTCTCCTAAATTCATCTCGATGAAGATCGGGTGATGATTTGTGATTTTATGACAATGTTAAAGATTGCGCAAGGATGTGTGAAAGCTTTGGTCTTGTTGAAGGGGCTGATGTTCTTGCATTTTACATTATATTGTAGAAAGAGCTTTTTTCGAGGGAGAGGGAAGTTGTGATGCAGTATATGCTAATGCAGTAATCGAATCCCAATCACTTATTGCAATGAGTTGTTGGGGCGCTATCCAAGAACCGCCAACGCAGAAGACGTTAGGCAGTTGGAGCCATTGTGTTGCACTTTTTTGTGTAATACCGCCTGTTGGGCAAAACCGGATATCAGAGAAGGGAGATGCTAAAGCTTCGATGAAGGCAATACCTCCAGCGGCTTCAGCTGGGAAAAATTTGAGATATGAATAGCCTTTGTTTAATGCTTGCATGAGTTCACTTGGGGTCATTGCAGCGGGAAGAAGGGGAATTTCACTATTTTTTGCACAATTGATTAATTCATTTGATAATCCGGGGCTTACAATAAACTTGGCTCCCGCTTGTTCGGCTTTTTCGTAATGTGTTGTGTTGAGAATTGTTCCGGCTCCAACAATTGCTTCAGGGACTTCTTGTGTAATTTTCTGAATTGCTTTGAGGGCATTTGGTGTTCGCAAGGTGATCTCAATTGTTTTTAATCCACCTTTGACAAGAGCACGTGTTAAGGGTACAGCACTTTGTAGATTGTCAATGAGTAAAACAGGTATAACAGTTTGTCCTTGGAGATATATTAAAAGCTTTTCTCTTTTTTGGCACATGATATTTTTTCTTCTTGGAGATGATATTATTTGTATCGTTTGATTAAGCACAATATGTTAAAGAGTACATGAATAAATCTTGAAATTGAATGAAACGCGCGTTATGGCAAAACACATGGAAAAGAATTTTAAAGTTGCTGCACTTTATTGCTTTGCAGATTTGAAGCATTATCATCAATTACAAAAACCTTTGCAGGATTTATGTCAAGCAAAGGATATCAAAGGCACTCTGCTTTTAGCACAAGAGGGAATTAATGGAACGGTTGCTGGTTCTTGTGCTGCGATTGAGGCATTGGTGGATTTTATTACGGCTGAGCCAGCGTTTCAAACGCCGGAGATTAAATATTCATGGGCATCAAAAATGCCTTTTCATCGCATGAAAGTGCGGTTGAAAAAAGAGATTGTGACAATGGGGGTTGAAGGTGTTGATCCGCTAAAAGTTGTTGGTACTTATGTGGATCCTGAAGATTGGAATGCTCTTATTCAAGATGAAGAGACAATTTTGATCGATACGCGTAATGATTATGAATATGCGATTGGGAGTTTTCAAGGAGCGATTGATCCGCAGATTAAAACATTTCGCGAATTTCCTGAATGGGTGCGTCAACATGAAGCTGATTTAAAGAAGAAAAAGAAAATTGCTATGTTTTGTACAGGCGGTATTCGGTGTGAAAAATCAACAGCTTATGTACGTGAACTTGGTTATGAGCAGGTGTACCATCTAAAAGGAGGTATTTTAAAATATTTAGAAAAAATTCCAAAAGAGGAAAGTTTATGGTGGGGTGAGTGTTTTGTTTTTGATGAGCGTGTTTCTGTTCAACATGGTCTTGAAGAATGTGGACGCGAATTATGTCGCGCGTGTCGTTCTCCTCTTAATGCTGAAAGCAAATTATCGTCTCATTATGAGGAAGGTGTTTCCTGTGATGCTTGTTATAACACGCGTAGTGAAGCCGATAGAGAGCGCTTTCGTGAGCGCCATAGGCAGTTTCAATTGTTGAAGTTGCGTGCTATTGATTCTCATCAAGGGACATAAGGATAGCGCAGTGTAGGGCTGTAAATTTTAGCGTTTTTCTCTTAAATTTAAGAGAAAAGAGTTTTTTGATATTGGTAGAAAAATATTCTATAAGACCGGATATTATTCGGTCTTTTTGTCTATGTTAAATTATTTGATTTATAAATAATCATTATAGATCGTTTGCTCTCCTTACATTTTATAGGATTGAGTTTTTAAATACTTTTCATTTTAAAATAGAAACTTTCTTCACCAACAGCGCAGGGGAGGGAGATTCATAGCTTAAGAGAAAAGCGTATGAATAAGATGTGATTAATAAGAGGAGATGAAAAAGCAGATGCTAGGTGGGAAAAATAAAATGATAATAGGAGTTTATGATTCCAAAGTTTAATATAATACATTAATTTATAATGATAAATTATTTTTATTTGAATAAAAGAGTTAAATATTGTGAACTTTATTGCTTTCAAATTAGATGAGAACAAATCACCTAAAACTCATTCACCTGTACGTTACAAATGGGAGAAACGTGTGGACAAAAATCATTTTAGATAAGGTGTTATGAAACATTTCAATGTAGGAGTTTCTGCAATATTGGGAGTTGGCAGATAGAATGGGGGCACAGGCTTGTACTTTCATAAGTATAAAGAGGGTGCGATGTAGTTAATCTATACTACACAAGCTATATTATATGGGGAATTTTCATGATATTTTGCTTAAGCGATGCTGTGAAATGAATGTGGAAACAGGGATGTTTTTTTAGGATGTCAATAAGAAAGATAATGGTATTTGTTGGAGGAAGGACATCGTTATCTTTAAAAATGATAGTGCTTCAGTCGTTACTATCCCCAGTTTTCAATGTTGGTCATCCTTGCATTTGAGAGGATATATAAGAGGTTCCCCTTTTTTCAGTTGTTTTTTATTTGTAATGCGCAAAAGAATGATCTTAACGAATTCATTGTAAGAGGGTTGAAATAAGAGAATTTTATGATGAGATTGTTGTTTAAGGGCAAAATAATAAATTATCATTATAAATTAATGTGTTGAGTAATTTACTTTGCGTTATTTTCTGCTGCGGATATTAGGAGATAGAATAGGGCAAAGAAATGAGGGGCTTTAAAAGCAAGACAGTGATTTATGTTGCACGGATGATGTAAGGGGTGTCATCTCATGAAAGCGGATGGATAGCTTTGTCTGGTGGAAGAGAGTGTTGTTTTTTCGCATCATTTTATCTTTAAGAATTAAAAAATGTTTAAAATTAAAAAAATGATTGAAATGAGCAAGAATTCGTTTTATAGGATGCATTGCCCAAAGTCGCACGTGCCTGTGGGTGTCCGCTGGTTCTCAAATGGTGAGATTAACCGGTACGGTACCTGGAACTAACCGCTCCAGTCATTCTTACAGCCAATTGCAAGAATGAGGACATCTTGAAGCAACGACGGTGCGGGCCTTTCTGGTGTCTTCCAGTTTTAAATACTGGGATAACTATAGAGGCACACCTCATTGCCTTCAGTGCGGAAGTGGTTTTCTCAACTCCAATCAAAAAGGCAGATAAAATAGAATGACGCGGCTTCGCGCTGTTCTTTCGCTGCATACAATGCTAATTTCTGGTTTTTTGTAATCAGAATGGGGATAGTTGTTGTGTGTTTTTTGTCCTTTAGCTTTTGGCAGTTTTGGCTGTCCAAGCATAGAGTGGGGGAGCTTTCCCTCAAGGAGAATTGCAGATGGCAACGCAACGTATTCGCGATTTTCTTGCAACACATCGTTCTGAAGGTCCATGCTTAATTGTTGACCTTGATGTTGTTCGTGACAACTATTTAAATTTTGAAAAAGCTCTGCCGCAGTCGCGTATTTTTTACGCAATAAAGGCAAATCCAGCACCTGAAATCTTGCGTTTGCTTGCTTCTTTAGGATCTTCTTTTGATGCGGCTTCTGTTGCAGAAATTGAAATGGCTTTAAAAGCAGGAGCAACGTCAGAGCGTATTTCTTTTGGGAATACGATTAAAAAAGAACGTGATATTGCACGAGCATATGCATTGGGTGTTTCACTTTATGCAGTTGATTGTGTTGAAGAAGTGGAAAAAATTGCGCGTGTTGCTCCAGGAGCACGTGTTTTTTGCCGTGTTCTTACCGATGGAAAAGGTGCAGAGTGGCCATTGTCACGCAAATTCGGTTGTGTCCCTGCTATGGCGGTTGATGTTCTAAGACGGGCACACCAATTGGGTTTGCAAGCCTATGGTGTTTCTTTTCATGTTGGGTCTCAGCAGGTTGATCTGAGTGCGTGGGATCGTGCTTTATCGGATGCTGCTACAGTTTTTAAGCGTTTGGAACAAGAAGGCATTTCGCTGAGGTTGGTGAATATGGGGGGCGGTTTTCCAACGCGTTATTTGAAAGATGTCCCTACAGAACAAGCTTATGGTACAGCAGTTTTTGATTCATTGAAAAAGCATTTTGGTAATCGTATTCCTGAGACGATTATTGAGCCTGGGCGTGCGATGGTTGGTAATGCTGGTGTTATTCGTACAGAAGTGGTTCTGATATCTAAAAAAGCTGATAATGATAATGTACGATGGGTTTATCTTGATATTGGAAAATTTAATGGTCTTGCTGAGACTATGGATGAAGCCATTCGTTATCCTATTGAGACACCTCATGATGATAAGGTTATGGAGCCTTGTATTTTGGCTGGACCAACATGCGATTCGGCAGATGTTCTCTATGAAAAAACACCTTATCCGCTTCCTCTATCCCTAACGATAGGAGATGAAATATTGATTCATGGGACGGGTGCTTACACAACAACTTACGCATCGGTTGCTTTTAATGGTTTTGAGCCTTTACGATCATATGTGATCTGAGGTTTCCTTTTAACTATAGGTTTTTTAGATTTTTTGCTATGCTCGTCATGGCGCTATAAGAGGGCGGTCATTGAGATGAACATGATGAATTTTCAAACAAAAGATGGGGCATGTTTTACACTTTTATTGGAGCAAGAAGCAGATAAGCCTTATCGAGAAATTTTGCTTGATTCAACGATGGGGTATGGACGTAAACGTAAATCATCAGAGGCTTTACGTCGTGGTCGGTTAGCTGCTCAAGGACTTTCTTTTGTGGTTAAAAATGCGCTTGGAGAGCTTGTGGGAAGTGTCCGTCTTTGGCATGTTTCTTTTTCTAAAGGAAAAAATAAAACACAACATGCTTTACTTTTGGGCCCCTTGGCTGTTGCATCTGAATGTGCTGGTCTGGGAATAGGATCAATTTTAGTCCGCCACGCAATTGAAACAGCAAAAAAATTGGGATATGGCGCCATTTTGCTGGTAGGGGATTTTGAATTTTATCAACGTTTTGGCTTTTCAAATAGTTTAACAGAAAATTTGGCAATGCCTGGTCCTTATGAAAAGCATCGCTTTCAAGCGTTGGAACTGATACCACATTATCTTTCTGGGTGTTATGGCACTTTAGTTCCTAGGGGAGAACGAGAAGTTTCGAATCGTTTTCAGCATCATAAAGTGGCTTGAAGATAGTGTTTAAATTTGTTTTTCAACAGCTGGCGTTGAGGAGAGCATACTATTCTGACTAGTGCCAAAGTATTTAGCGGTACAAAGTTTTGGGGAGTTGTATTGCGATTTTATTATATGGCTTTTTCTTTATGTGGCTGGTTTCTTATTTTTGATAATTTCAGTTAAGTGAGTAGGAATATATTTAAAGCTCATTTTTTTGGAATAGCGTCCTGTTTTATAATATTAAGGAACCGGATTTTTGAGTGGTCTTGTATTCTTTTAAAGCCGGTATCATCATGCAGTTTTCCAGTTTTCAATATCGTTGGTAGATCATGCATCGAAACGGTTGGATATTTTACTTTTTTCTTAAGCAGTTTTTATCTCTTTGCTTTTTATGTGCAAGGGAATAGTTTTGATTGATTCAATAGAGAGACATTTTGAGAAATTTTATACAATTTTAGCGCTTGTTCAAAGAGTATAAAAAATAAAATTATATGTTCAAAAGCAACTTTTTTGAAAAAAATATATCATTATTTTTTTTGCTATAAAGGTAGATCGTTTTGCAATTGGCATGAGAGTATCAAATACAAAATGATTTTCTCATGTAAAATTTTGTATCCAGAATCAAAAAAATGTTCTCCTACATATTATAAGGGAAATAGGTGAATGAATAAAAATCACAAGAATCATCAATCTTTTATGAATATTCTTGTGAGAATCAAAAGAGTGAAGGGCAAAGAATCTTACAGAATAGTTTTTATGAGGATAGTAGCGTAAAAGGGGGGGTAGATAGATGAGAGATTTAATGACAGGCGCAAATATTGTTTTAATGTTTTTTGCCCTACGGTGGTAAATCAAAAATCCTATAGAAATAGCTGCTTTATCTTTATGGTGTGGAGCACTTTAGATAAGCTCTTTGTTTATTATCATCCAAAACAATTCTTGTATGCGAGAAGTTATTTTTAAGTGCGTAAAGAGCCCGCATTGAAAAGAATTTTTATCAGAAGAATCATTTAGAATCATATGTTGATTTATACTGTCTCTTGAGAAGAGATAAAGTGCATAGGAAGCGAGGAAGGTGATAAAGATAAAAAATATTTCTCAATTTTAATTAAGCTTAGTGACTTGGTGGTGCATCCATGAGAGGTGGTATTTTTTTAAGAAAAATGGTCATAAATGTCAAAATAACAAAGATAATGGTCATAATAAAGAAAATATCACTAAAAGCCATAATCGTTGCTTGTATGCGTACCATACCAAACAATTGAGAAAGAGCAAGAGTATACGAATCAAAGGTTTCTGTTTTGAAAAATAAAGTAAGCTTTGAAAGCATTTCAGTTGCTTGTCTGTTTGCGTGGTTAAGCGTTTCGGCTATTCGTTCATAATGGAAGTCTGTGCGTTTTGTCATGAGAGTGCTGATAATCGCAAGCCCTACAGCACCACCTAGATTCCGTGTGAGATTAAAGAGTCCAGAAGCATTTTGCATTCGTTCTGGCGGGAGTGTTCCCAAGGCAATATTATTAACAGGAACCATACATAACATCACAGAAGCACCACGGAAAACTTGCGGCCAAAAGAGTTGCCAAAAATCCCAGTTATCTGTGATAGAGCTCGCCATCCAAGTGCCTATTGCAAAACCCAAAAGTCCTATTGCCATCATTAAACGTGCATCCATTCGGGCTGAAAGAAATCCAGCAAGCGGAGCAGTTAATAACATGGCGAATCCTGAAAGAAACAATGTTTCTCCAATCATGAGGGCATCATAATGGCGGATTTGGCTTAAATAGACAGGATAAAGATATGTGAGTCCATAAAGACCTATTCCCAGTGCAAAGGAAAAAATGGATGCAGCAGAAAAATTAAAATTAGAAAAAGTAGAGAGATCTACAATGGGTTCTTTTGCTGTAAAAGCACGCCAGAAGAATAAGGCTGCAGCAAGAATCATGATAATGAAAAAATTCCGAATCAGCCTATCACTCAGCCAATCATGACGAGCTCCTTCTTCTAGAACATACTCTAAAGTTCCCAAGAAAGTAGCCATAGAAATGAGGCCTAACCAATCAAATTTCTTCATTAAAGAAGGATCAGCTTTATCAAAATCAATTAATTTCCAAGCGAGAATTGAGATGATAATCCCGAAGGGCACATTGATGAGAAAGAGCCAATGCCACGATGAGAGATGACAAATATAGCCTCCCACGGTTGGACCAATGGTGGGGGCTAATGTTGCGACCAGTCCGACGATAGGGGTAACAATGGGACGTTTGGAAGGAGGAAAAAGGACATAGGAGGCAACAAAAACACTAGGGATAATTCCACCACCAATAAAACCTTGTAGTGCGCGATACAAAATCATCTCTCCAATAGATGTTGCCGTTGCACAAAGAACAGAAGTAATCGTAAAACCGATAGCTGATAAGGTAAAGAAAACACGTGTTGAAAGCAATCGTCCTAAAAATCCAGAAAGCGGCAACATGATGACTTCAGCGATGAGATAGGAAGTTTGAATCCATGAAATTTCTTCAGAGCTTGCTGCAAGACCCGCTTGAATTTCAGCTAAAGAAGAGGAAACGATTTGGATATCTAAGATTGCCATAAACATGCCAAAAGACATAGCAATAAAAACTATAATTTTGTGCATTCCGATGCGTTCTTGAGATTGTATGGGCTCTGGTATGGAAGATGTCATAGTAAGATCTTCTACTTTTTTGTTATAAGAGACTTTTATCTTGTGGCTTTGTACGTGTATCAACTTTCACTGAAACACTCATCCCTGCTCGGATATGTCCGGTTTTTAAGACTTCTTCTGGAATAGAAATACGTACGGGAATGCGCTGGACAATCTTTGTAAAGTTACCAGTAGCATTTTGTGGAGGCAAAAGAGAAAAAACAGCGCCTGTTGCGGGCGAAATAGAAAGCACGTTTCCTGTAAAAAACTCCTTTTTGAATGCATCAATAGCAATATAAGCCTTTTGTCCTGCGTGAATATTTTGCAACTGTGTTTCTTTATAGTTGGCTTCAATATAAAGTGCATGTATGGGGACTAACGCCGCAAGACGTTGGCCATTTACAACAAAATCTCCCGTTTTTGCTGTTAAATTTCCTATAACGCCATCAAATGGCGCTCGTATAACGGTCGAATCAAGATCACGTTGTGCTTTTTCACGCGTGAGTTCTAAACTCTTTGTTTGGCTTTCTATTTCACTTCGTTGCGCTTCTAGCACTCGGATATTCGCACGTGCTGCAGCCATTTGTGCGTCCGCTCTGTTAACATTCGCAACGGCTTGTTCATAAGCTGATTTGGCATCATCAACCTCGGATTGAGGAGCATAACGATTTTTTTTCAGTTCTGTTACACGTTTTAAGGTGAGTTGTGCATTGGTTGCTATGGCTGAAGCGGCTGCTTTTTGTGCTTTTGCATCATCTAAAGCACTATGAGCGGCTGTGATTTGTGCATCAATGCGTAGAAGTGTTTTTTTCTGTGTGTTAAGATGTGCGTCTGTTTGATCCAAGGCTATTTGATAATCACCGTTGTCTAGGTAAAATAAAACATCGTTCTTTTTTACAACTTGGTTGGCTTTAATGGCAATTTTTTCAATATATCCATTTAATTTAGTCGCAATAGCTGCTATATCTCCTTGCACGTAGGCATCGTCAGTGGAGAGTATATAACGCCATTGCGTTATATACTTATAGCTAAACCAAAGCACAGAAAGTGCAAAGACAATAAGAAGAGCTTTGATTACTTTCTTTTGTTGCGTTTTATTGAAGTTTTTGGTTGAAAAAATTGTCTCAGTTACGGACATGATTTTATACTTTCAATATTTATGTTCCACTGAGTATAATAAACCCATCACTATAGACTAGGGTGATATACATGCAAGGACGATAAGAGCTTTTCAAGCAATAAGATGATTTTTGAAACATAATGCTAAAAATATGAACTTGCAAGTTCAAGGTCTTATTTTGTTACGCATTTTTTACAAAGGCCTCGTACTTCTAGGGTGCTTTTGTGGGCTTGGAAGTCAACAGCTTGAACCATCTGTTTTAAACTCGATACAATCGTTTGATTTTGTATTTCATTGACTGTACCACAGTTTTCGCAAATTATAAACGTTGTAAGTTCATGTTGACAGTTTTCAGGGTGTAAACAGACCATAAAGGCATTTACACTTTCAAGACGATGAATACACTTTAACTGTACGAGTTTTTCTAACGCACGATAAACTTGGAGAGGTGCACGAAAACCTTCTTCGCGTAAGTGATTGAGAATCGCATAAGCACTTAAAGGCCCTTTTGCATTTTTTAAAGTGTTTAAAACCAATGTTTGGTTACGCGTCAGTTTAGATGACATTGACATCTTCCTTTTGCTCTTATGGCAAAGCATAAAGCGTGTAAGAGGTTTATGCAATGGTGATTATAGAATATGTACTCTATCTTTAGCCTTATTGTGATATGTAAGAAAAGTTGCAATCGTTGTGAGGGGAGGGGTATTATAATCTGAAAGCCGCTGTTATCTAGCAAGGAACTTTTTATACGCTTTTTATTTTAGTGTAATGTATTGAAATACAACCAGTTGTTTATGTTATTTTATTTTAAAAAAAAGTAAAAAATGAT
>NZ_JBHIMN010000012.1:0-38555 GCF_042194155.1 Bartonella sp. MR63HLJHH | reverse complement strand
TCTTCCCATGATCAACGTGACCAATCGTACCAATATTAACATGCGGTTTTGTTCGTTCAAACTTGCTCTTCGCCATCTGAGCTCTCCATTTTCCGTCCAAGCCAAGGACTAAGTTAAAAATTAATTACCAACCTGAAATTACGCGTATTTCTTTTGAATCTCCAAAGCAACAGCCGAAGGTACAGGCTCGTAATGATCAAACTGCATTGTGTACTGTGCACGCCCCTGACTCATAGAGCGAAGGGTATTCACATAACCAAACATATTTGCCAAAGGAACCATCGCATTCACAACCGTTGCAATACCGCGCGCTTCAGTTCCTGAAATCTGTCCCCGACGAGAATTGAGATCACCAATAACATCACCAACATAATCATCTGGTGTAACAACTTCCACCTTCATGATCGGTTCAAGAAGCTGTGCACCAGCCTTCTTTGCTCCATCACGAAAAGCTGCACGAGCAGCAATCTCAAAAGCCAAAACCGAAGAATCAACATCGTGATAGCCACCATCAATAAGAGTTGCTTTTACACCAAGCATAGGAAAGCCTGCAAGAGGACCTGCCCCCATAACACTTTCAATCCCTTTTTGGACGCCGGGAATATATTCTTTAGGAACAGCACCACCCACAATCTTCGACTCAAAAATAAAGTCATCACCATCATGAGGCTCAAAAACAATTTTCACACGAGCAAACTGACCGGCACCACCCGATTGTTTCTTATGCGTATAATCAATTTCCGCCATTTTAGTAATTGACTCACGATAAGCAACTTGAGGCTGCCCAACATTTGCTTCAACCTTAAATTCACGCCGCATACGGTCAACAATAATATCAAGATGAAGCTCACCCATTCCAGCTATAATAGTCTGACCAGATTCCTCATCCGATTTAACACGAAATGAAGGATCTTCGGCTGCCAGACGATTAAGAGCAATACCCATTTTTTCTTGATCTGCTTTTGTTTTCGGTTCAATTGCAATCTCAATAACAGGCTCTGGAAATTCCATCCTCTCCAAAATAACAGGCTTCAAAGGATCACAAAGAGTATCACCTGTTGTCGTCTCTTTAAGCCCTGCAAGAGCAACAATATCACCAGCAAATGCTTCTTCAATATCCTCACGAGAATTTGAATGCATTTGAAGCATACGCCCCAAACGTTCTTTCTTCTTTTTCACAGTATTCTCAAGAGAAATACCTTTCTGAACTTTACCTGAGTAAATACGACAGAACGTCAACGAACCAACAAAAGGATCATTCATAATTTTAAAAGCAAGCATAGATAGTGGAGCATCATCTGAAGATTCACGTGTCGTCTCAGTCTCAGTCTTCACATCAATACCACTAATTGCCGGAACATCAACTGGAGAAGGAAGATAAGAAACAACAGCATCCAAAAGCGGCTGAATTCCCTTGTTTTTAAAAGCTGTACCACAAAGAACCGGATGAAACTGAACTTCTACTGTCCCCCTACGAATGAGAGAAACAAGCTGTTCATTGGTTGGCATAACACCTTCTAAATAAGCCTCTGTCGCCGCTTCATCAACCTCCACAGCCATCTCAATCAATTTCTCGCGATATTCTTCAGCTTTCTCTCTTAAATCAGAGGGAATTTCACTTATCACCGCCGAGGCACCAATAGAACCATCCCACTTTAAAGCCTTCATTTCTACAAGATCAACAACGCCTTCAAAGTCATTTTCAGCACCAATCGGCAACTGCAAAACAAGCGCTTTAGCACCCAACCGAGAACCAACCATCTCCACACTACGATAGAAGTCAGCTCCTATTTTGTCCATTTTATTAACAAAAACCATACGAGGCACACGATATTTCTCAGCTTGCCGCCAAACAGTTTCCGTCTGAGGCTCCACACCAGCATTTGCATCCAACAAAGCTATTGCACCATCAAGAACACGCAAAGAGCGCTCAACCTCAATCGTAAAATCAACGTGCCCTGGCGTATCAATAATATTAAAGCGACGCTTCCGACCGTCACGCCCTTCCCAAAACGTCGTTGTCGCAGCAGACGTAATCGTAATACCGCGCTCCTGCTCCTGCTCCATCCAATCCATCGTAGAAGCACCATCATGGGTCTCGCCAATTTTATGATTCTTGCCGGTATAGAACAGAATACGTTCAGTCATCGTAGTCTTACCAGCATCAATATGCGCCATAATACCAAAATTACGATAATCTTCAATTTTATATTCGCGAGCCATTATATTTGCCTTAGTTTAAAACTTCTACCAGCGATAGTGAGAAAAAGCACGATTAGCCTCAGCCATACGATGAACATCTTCACGCTTTTTCACGGCAGAACCGCGATTATTAGCCGCATCCATCAGTTCACCAGATAAACGCTCAATCATCGTCGTTTCATTCCGACCACGTGCCGCAGCAATCAACCAACGAATAGCAAGAGCCTGACGACGATCAGGACGAACATCAATCGGAACTTGATAAGTAGCACCACCAACACGGCGTGAGCGAACTTCAATATGAGGAGCAACATTCTCTAAGGCCCGATGAAATAGAGCCACAGGGTCTGTTTTTACTCTTTTTTCTACAGAATCGAGCGCACCATAAACAATACGCTCTGCAACTGATTTTTTACCATCAAACATAATGGCATTCATAAATTTCATAATAACCAAATCACCAAACTTAGGATCTGGATTAATTTCACGCTTTTCTGCTCTATGACGACGGGACATTGGCTTTGTCTCTCAATATTATTTTGGACGCTTTGCGCCATACTTTGAACGACGCTGTTTACGATTCTTGACACCCTGCGTATCAAGCAAACCACGAATAATGTGATAACGAACTCCTGGCAAATCTTTCACACGACCACCACGAATCATCACAACAGAGTGCTCTTGAAGATTATGTCCCTCTCCAGGAATATAACCAATCACCTCAAATCCATTCGTCAAGCGAATCTTAGCAACTTTACGAAGAGCAGAATTAGGTTTCTTCGGTGTTGTTGTATAAACACGCGTACAAACACCACGCTTCTGCGGATTCGACTGCAAAGCAGGAACCTTATTACGTTTAACTGGCGCTACACGCGGCTTGCGAATCAACTGGTTTACGGTAGGCATGCAACCTTCCTCTTTTCGATCTACATTCGTCTCACCCAATCGGGCTTTTCTATTTCATTTCTATCCACTCCAATAGAATCGGAACAGATATCTAAGTCTACACACAAAATCGGGCATACCTGCAAAAAACAGTTCACCCGACCACAAGCAGAGAAGGCAATAGCCTTTTGCACTAGCATTTGCTTTTAATCTTCTTAACACCTGTGAATAATCTTTCGGTTCATATCCAAAACACCTGATCACATCCACATCGGTTATGTCCACCTCTAATAGCGAGAACACTTACATTCGTCAAGAACTAAACAGCAGAAAGTTTTTAAAAATGAAAATAAATTAAATTTTAAAACTTTAAATTTGCTTTTACCGCTACTCTTGATAAATCAATTTACCATAGTAATATCCCTAAAATAAAAAAGCAGCAATGTGACTGTAATAAAACATGAATGCAGTAAATTAAATTGCATACTTGATATCTAATGATGAGCGCCATGAAAATAGCAACGTGGAATATTGCTGGAATAAAAGCACGACATGAAACATTATGTCAATGGCTGCAGCAGAGTCAGCCGGACATAGTCTGTTTACAGGAAATTAAAAGTATTGATGAAAATTTTCCACGCGATGCAATTGAAAATTTAGGTTACCATATAGAAACACACGGACAAAAAAGTTTTAATGGTGTTGCGATTCTCTCTAAAAGAACACCAGATGAAGTGATCCGTCGATTACCAGGCAACGATAATGATGAGCAGACACGTTACATTGAAGCTGTTTATTCAACAAACAAAGGTGTTGTTCGTGTTGCATCTCTCTATTTACCAAATGGGAATCCTATTGAGAGTGAAAAATATTCCTATAAAATAGAATGGATGGAAAGATTATATACACATGCAAAATCATTGCTTGCGTATGAAGACCCCCTTATTCTAGCGGGTGATTATAATGTCATCCCCGCTCCATTAGATGCAAAAAAACCTCAAGAATGGTATCAAGATGCCTTATTTCTTCAAGAAACAAGAAAAGTATTTCAACGTATTCTTAATTTAGGTCTTTACGATGCTATCCGGAATGTCACCGATACTCCCTCCTTCAGTTTTTGGGATTTTCAGGCGGGTGCTTGGCCTAAAAATAATGGGATTCGCATTGATCATTTATTATTATCACCAGAAGCTGTTGATCAGCTTATTTGCGCTCATAGTCAAACAGAAGTAAGGGGATATCAAAAACCATCCGACCACGTTCCTGTTTGGATTCACCTTAATATCAATTAAGAAAGTACACCCCCCATTATGAAACAACAAAAAAATTCCACTCAAAAATAATAACTATGCTACACCATGTAAACAGTATATCTTAAACAGCTAAAGTAAAGATAAATGAATGGAGGACATAAATGAAGAAATCATTATTAATGTTTATTGCAGCAACGGCCATTGGTTTCACAAGCGTCGCGCATGCTGAACATGATACTCTTGAAAAAATAAAACGAACAGGGGAAATTACTTTAGGTGTCCGTGAATCATCTGGTTTAGCCTACGCCCTTGGTAATAATAAATATGTAGGTTTTCATACAGAAATGGCAGAACGTATCATTGATGATATCTCAAAAAAAATTGGTAAACCAATTAAAATTCATTATCTTCCTATCACTTCTCAAAATAGAATTCCTCTCTTAAAAAATAAAACCTATGATTTTGAGTGCGGCTCAACAACAAATGATATTGCCCGCAGTAAAGAAGCAGCATTTGCTTATACGACATACATTGAAGAGGTTCGGATTGCTGTAAAGAAAAACTCTAACATTAAATCTCTTGACGATTTAAATGGAAAAACAGTCGCAACGACCACCGGTACAACATCTGTTCAACTTATTCGTAAAAACAAACGTGCAAAAAACATTCAGTTTAAAGTTTTAAAGGGGAAAGATCACGGAGATAGTTTTTTATTATTAGAATCTGGTAAGGCAGATGCTTTTGTTATGGATGCTTCAATTCTTGCTGGACATATTGCTAAATCAAAGAATCCATCTGATTATGTCATTCTTGATACTGTACTTTCAGTCGAACCTATCGCCTGTATGCTCAGATTAAATGACAAAAAATTTGAACAAACAATCAACGATAGTATCGTACGTCAGATTAAAGATGAATCACTTGAAAAGCTTTATAATAAGTGGTTTATGAAACCGATTCCACCTGCTAACACTGTTATGAACCTTCCCTTGTCAAAACAAACAAGATATGCTTGGGATCACCCAAATAGTAAGCCTCGAGAAAGCTACACAGAAAAAGATTTATAAAATTTAATAAAGAAAAACCACACTCTTTAAAAATTGAGTGTGGTTTATATTTTAATTCACTTTTTAATAAATTTGGCCTATGTAAATGCGCTTAATTTATTGTCCTATTTGTGAATGACTAATTTGAGGGAATATCAATTAATGGACTTTTCTTTCCTTTGTAGAGATGACCTTACCCAAACACTGGTAACAGGATGCCTGGGAGCTCCCGGCGTGAGCCATACCTATTTAGATACACTTCTCGATGGCTTAAAAAATACGGTTATATTGTCTATCACTTCACTTATCTTAGCTGTATTGTGTGGTGTTATTATAGGAACAATGCGCACTTTACCCAAAACATCGATAATCAATTATATATTTCGCACTATCGGTGCTATTTGGGTAGAGATTATGCGTAATATTCCCCTCCTTGTACAAGTATTTTTGTGGTATTTTGTTGTTCCTAAGATTTATCCACCAGCGATGAAATTTTCCCCTATTCTCTTAATAACATGCGCATTGGGATTCTTTACATCTGCACGCATTGCAGAACAGGTTCGTTCAGGCATTGAAGCGATTCCTTCTGGACAACGTTATGCTGCTATGGCAATGGGGTTTACAACTTATCAAAGTTATCGCTATATTATACTACCACGTGCTATACGTACAATTATGCCGCCTCTTACTTCAGAAGCAATGGGCATTGTGAAAAATTCGTCTATAGCATTCGCCGTTTCAATAAATGAGCTCATGCAATTTCAATACCAAGCAATTGAAGAGGTAAGCCATGTCTACGAAAATTATTTGCTTGTTACGATTCTTTATATTCTAATAGCCTTATTCGTATTCATTGTGATGACAGTCATTGAACAAATACTCAAAATTCCTAATTTTCAAACAAAGGGAAATTGAAAATGATGAATTTCATAAGCTCTCAGTTTGGACTTTATTTTCCTTTCAATTTTTCCGACTTTGATTTTTCCTTTTTTACCTTTGATGTATTTCGTTCTTACATTTTATCAGGTTTGCTCTTTAGCGTTTTTCTAACTCTTTTTGCAACGGTATTGGGGTTTGTTTTCGGCACCCTTTTAGCAATGATGCGCCTTTCTTCCATAAAACTTCTTTCTTGGTTTGCAATCGTTTACATAACAGCTATGCGTTCAATACCACTTGTGATGGTTATCTTATGGTTTTTCGTGCTTTTGCCTTTTTTAACCGGTACATCCATCGGTGCAAATAAATCAGCACTCATTACCTTTACCGCATTTGAAACGGCTTATTTTGCAGAAATTATGCGTGCTGGCATAAACTCAGTTTCGCAAGGACAAAAATATGCGGGACAAGCTCTCGGAATGACATATTGGCAAAGTATGTACATTGTCATTCTTCCTCAAGCCTTTAGAGACATGCTACCAGTTTTTTTAACACAAGTTATTATCCTTTTTCAGGATACAACCCTTGTTTATGCAATCAGTGGCAACAGTCTTTTAAATGGTTTTGATATTGCTGCTAATAATTTTGGTGTAAAGCAAGAAGCTTATATCTTAGCAGCTGTTTTCTATTTTGTTATCTGTTTTACACTGTCACAAATAGTTTTGTATTTACAAAAAAAAGTATCCATTATTCGCTAATAGGAAAAAAAATGTCTACTCATATGATCGAAATAAAAAATGTTTCTAATTGGTATGGCGAAATTAAAGTCCTTAAAAACTGTACAACCAACATTAATAAAGGAGAGGTCGTTGTCGTTTGTGGTCCATCAGGATCAGGAAAATCAACACTCATTAAAACTATTAACGCTCTCGTTCCTTTTCAAAAAGGTGAAATTTGGATTAACGGAGTACCAGTTCATTCAAAAAAAACGAATCTGCCTAAATTGCGAAGTCAAGTGGGAATGGTATTTCAACACTTCGAGCTTTTCCCCCATTTATCTGTCACAGAAAATTTGACAATTGCGCAAATTAAAGTCCTAAAACGAAGCAAAAAAGAAGCACTTGAACGTGGATTGTTGTATCTTGAACGCGTTGGGCTGATTGAACACAAAGATAAATATCCTGGTCAACTTTCTGGAGGGCAACAACAACGTGTTGCTATTGCACGTGCCTTAACTATGGATCCACTTGTCATGCTTTTTGATGAACCAACATCTGCTCTAGATCCTGAAATGGTAGGTGAAGTGCTCGATGTCATGATTAGCTTAGCAGAAGAAGGTATGACGATGATTTGTGTAACCCATGAAATGGGATTTGCACAAAAAGTCTCGGAGCGTGTTATTTTCATAGATCAAGGAACAATTCTTGAAGACTGTTCATCTAAAGAGTTCTTTTCTGATCCACAAGCGAGAACACCAAGAACGCAAGAATTTTTGTCTAAAATCTTAAGTCATTAGCCGTTATATTATCACAAAAAGCTATCTCTACTGTAAACTTAGACACAAGACAGTAGAGTTTAATAACGGATGAGAGAATGTAAAAATATTACAATCAGATGTTTAAAAACTGTTATTTTTTAAAATATCAGCAACCAGTGAAATTGCTGTACGTCTCTCAAATTCATTACAAAGAGCAAAAGCCTGTTCTTGCAAAGGGCGAATCCAATTTCTGTCTTTTACATTAGCTTTTTCATAGGCAGCAGTTAACAATGCTGCCCCACGGACAATTTTTCCTTCTTGAAGCAGCATATTTCCAAGCATTGCTTGGGCGGAAGGATTTCCTTTTTTTGCTGAAAGTTGAAACCATCGTGCTGCTTGTATAAGATTCTTCTCCCTTCCCTCTCCCTTTAAAAATATTTTTCCTAAATGATACTGAGCTTTAGGATTTCCATAGTTCACCGCAGCCTGCATATAAAGATGAGCAGCATAAGAAGGATCAGGTTTCACAGGTGATTGAGGAATACCTTTTTTTATATATCCCGCAAGTTTAACCAATGCATCAGAAACATAACTTTCATCCTCTGAACCAAGATCAGTACCTTTTTCAACAATATATGCCAAAAAATGATATGCCTTATAATCATTTTTAGGGACACCATCACCGTTTGCATAGATAGAGCCAAGTTTCCAATTCGCACCAATATGGCCTCTCTTAGCCGCACGACGTAATGCTGCAATAGCCTGATTTATATGTCCATCTTTATAAGCAGACATACCACGTTTAAAAAAATAAAACGAACCATCATTCGCTTCTTGCAAGCTATTAACATCTATTGCATAAACAGTCGAAAAAAATCCCCCTAAAATCACAACAATAGTGGCTTTTTTCCATATCTGAAACCTATTAACCATTTCCCCCCCTATCTCAATTTTAATGATTATATCTGTTACAAATTTCTTTGTAGATATTTAAAGCCTTTTTCTTAGTAAGAAGCACACGCGATTTTAAAGTAAAAATTTTAAAAGAAAAGATCAATAAATTAAAACCATCCAAAATGTTCGATAAAATTAAGTATCCATTTTTATATATAACAAATTGATTTTTAAATATAAATCATCATTCTATATTTTGTAACACCTCCTTTAACATTCTAGGATTTATTGATTTTAAAATTGTATACGTATGAATAAAAGTCGCTCAATAAAATAACGTGCATTAAACAGCAACTTGAGAACGAAGAGAATACATAATGAATGGTAAGCGTTTAAAAAACAATACGAAAGATAAATAAATATAATGATGATCGTTAACTTATAACTTCACAACTGCCTTACCAGCTTAAAGATGAAGTTTTTTGCCACCGTCAATCTATAAACAATACAGCTTTTTGTTTAACAGATTCCACCTGACATCATTTCACATGGGGTTAATTCATACTTTACACACAAGCCCTACCTCAGAATACTCACCACTACATAAAACAAAAATACCACATGTGTAATTTTACATGCCTTATATTGCTACTCTAAATGATGATGTTTTACAGTAATAAAACAACATATTGATTTATAATGATAATTTACCTTTTTTGTATGTTGAATGAGTCCCTAGAATATCGTAAGATTCTCTCATTCAAAACCTGTTCCATGTTGAATCAATCAAACCCATCCGCTTGCACATTACAAGCAGAGAGAGCTATGTGGATAAAAACTCTGTATAAGAAAGAACTAAAAATGCCTCTTATGAACGGTCTTAAGTGCCAAGTCCTTGTCCGGATTGGGTGGGATGGTGCCAGCGCTTGTTACTTCACAAGCGTAAAGAAGGGGAGCTCAATGGATTTACCGTTATACCATTCATGATTTCCGTCGTGAAATAGGCTCGGGTACCTTAAAAGATGTTCCTTTAATGATAAACATAAAACAATGGATTTCAGTAGAGATTTTATGATCGTTCATGAAAAACTAACAAAAGAAAAAGTTTTTTTAAAGAAGATCTACACCAGCCCTAATAGTATGAAATCATCCATCAAAAAATAAAAAGCTGAAATCAATCCAACCGCTCTAAAGCAACAAATATTTTCTTCTGCGCTGCACGCAGTTCTACAACCCTGTTCCGTTCACGCTCAACAATTTCTGCTTTTGCATTTGCTATAAATTTGGGATTGTTTAACTTAAGCGATATTTTTTCAATATCTTGTTCAATTTTACTGACATCCTTCCTCAAACGAACACGTTCAGCCTCCAAATCAATCAACTGTCCTAATGGTAAACAAAAAACAGCCTCTCCCAAAATCATTTGTGCCGATACTTCCGGAACTTTATCAGAGAAATCAATAACTTCAATACGCGCTAATTTTTTAAGAAGTGCATCATAACGCCTCACACGCTCTCGCGTTACTTCCCCTCCTTCAACAACAACAAGAGGTGCTTGTGTAGCCACTGGAATATTCATTTCAAAACGTACTGACCGAATCCCTGTAACGACATCAATAAGCCAATTAATATCATCAGCAGCTTCTTCATCTATCAATGTTTCCTCTGGCCATTTTGTCAATGCGAGCATATCCTCACGCTTGATGGCTTGCGTTTCTGTAAGAGACCACAACTCTTCCGTCATATGAGGCATAAAAGGATGAAGAAGTTTATAAACTTCATCTAAAACCCAAGCAGTACAAGCTTGAGCCTCATTTTTAGCATCTTCATTTCCCCCCTGAAAAATAGGTTTGAGAAGCTCCAAATACCAATCACATAATGTATTCCAAATGAAACGATAAAGTGTGGCAGCTGACTCATTAAATTTATAGTGTTCAATACCAGCCGTCACTGCTGAAATCGTTTTGGATAATTCTGTTAAAATCCAACGATTAAGCGCCAGTTTTGCTTGTTCTGGCTTAAAAGTTGGATCATGCTTCACACCATTCATCTGTGCAAATCGGGTAGCATTCCACAATTTCGTAGCAAAATTACGATAACCAGCAATACGGGAAGCATCAAGTTTTACATCACGACCTTGTGCTGCCATAATAGCTAAAGTAAACCGGAGTGCATCAGCACTATATTGATCAATAAGCTCTAAGGGATCAATAATATTTCCCTTTGATTTTGACATCTTTGCACCCTTTTGATCCCGAACAAGAGCGTGCACATAGACCGTTGGAAAAGGAACGTCACCCATAAAGTGAAGTCCCATCATCATCATACGAGCAACCCAGAAAAAAATAATATCAAATCCTGTCACGGATAAAGATGTTGGGTAAAAAGTAGATAATTCAGTCGTTTTATTTGGCCATCCTAATGTTGAAAAAGGCCAAAGAGCTGATGAAAACCAAGTATCTAAAACATCCGGATCACGGATTAATTCAACAACCTCACCATAATGAGCAAAAGCTGAATCTAAAGCCTCTTTTTCACTTTTTTCAACAAAAACCGTTCCATCAGGACCATACCAAGCAGGAATCTGATGTCCCCACCACAATTGGCGAGAAATGCACCAAGGTTGAATATTTTCCATCCAATTGAAGTAAGTCTTTTTCCAGCTATCGGGAACGAACTGCGTTTTGCCTTGTTGAACAGCCTCTATCGCTGGCTTTGCTAATTTAGCAGCATGAACATACCATTGATCTGTCAAAAACGGCTCAATAGGGACACCACTGCGATCTCCATGAGGAACCATATGGGTATGATCGTCCACAGAGGCTAAATATCCCTGTTCTTCCATCAAAGAAACAATCTTCTGGCGCGCAAAAAAACGATCAGATTTATCGAGATTTTCTACTAACATTTTTAATTCATCTGATAAAATCAAACCATCAAAAAATGCTTCATTTTCACGGAGAAAAATCTCGGCTTTTTGGGTAAAAATATTGATCAAGCGTAAATGATTACGCTGTCCTACTTCAAAATCATTAAAGTCATGAGCTGGTGTGATTTTTACAGCACCACTTCCAGCTTCAGGATCAGCATGCGTATCACCAACAATTAATAACCTACGACCAACAAGTGGCAAAAGAGCATTTTTACCGATAAGATTTTTATAACGCTCATCTTCAGGATTAACGGCAATTCCTGTATCACCAAGCATTGTTTCTGGTCGTGTTGTCGCCACTGTTATAAAAGTTGTCGCATCATTTGGATCAAAAATTTTACCCTCAAGTGGATATCTAAAGTGCCACAAATGTCCTTGAACTTCTTTTTGCTCAACTTCAAGATCTGAAATAGCTGTCAACAATTTAGGATCCCAATTGACGAGGCGCTTATCCCTATATATCAACCCTTGCTTATAAAGCGTGACAAAGACTTCACGAACTGCCTGCGACAACCCCTCATCCATTGTAAACCGCTCACGCGACCAATCACATGAAACCCCAAGGCGACGCAACTGGTTTGCAATAACGCCTCCAGTTTCATAACGCCACTCCCAAATACGCTCAATAAACTTTTCTCTCCCCATTTCTTGACGCGTTGGCTCTTGGCGTTCTGCAAGTTGACGCTCTACAACCATTTGTGTAGCAATCCCAGCATGATCCATACCAGGCTGCCACAAGACATTTCTGCCACGCATCCGCTGAAATCTAACTATTATATCTTGAATTGTCGTATTGAGCGCGTGCCCCATATGAAGTGAGCCCGTAACATTAGGAGGTGGAAGCATAACGCAAAAAGGTTCTGCACCGCTTTTAGAACCAGCTCCCACTTTAAAGGCCCCACGAGTCTCCCATCTCTTTGCAACCCGTTGCTCTATAGAGGCAGCATCATAGTTTTTTTCTAACATTCTATCCATCCATAACGCCGCTGAAAAACACAATATATGATCAAATCCCGATCAAAAACCCGTGATTTTCAGCCATTCACTAGAGAGCTCGCAAAATCGCAAACAAAATTCTCATAAAATGAAAAACATAAAAACAATTAAGATGATTTTTTAATCGCTTTCACAATCTCTTCACGCAAAATATCTTCCAGCAAAATAGGCAATTTAGACTGTAACCATTCTGCTATAGCCGGACGCAACACATCCTTTGCAATCTTTTCTGCAGAAGAAATACAATATGCAGACAATTCCACATGACCATCCCCTCTAGCTTCTGACTGTGATTTCCTTATCTCATCTTCATATTCTTTTGCTTTATAAACAGAATTCCGTTCTTCAGAAGAAAGCTTCATCTTTTGCATATCCATACCAACTGTATTATTTTCTGCCTCTATATCCTCTTTCTCTTGCGTTATCTTCCCCCCTTGATTTTCAGAAGAAAGACCAATACGATCAGCTAAAGCTTTCATAGCATCATCAACCGATAAGGTTGTATCATAAATACCCTCTGATGCAGCTTCTGAACGACCTTCCGAAGCATTCACTGCAACATCTTCATTTAAAAAGTGATCAGATTGAACCGCATTTTCTTCGATTATTTCACGAATAGATGTTAAAATTTCATCCATACTTGGCTCACGTAACACGCTTGAACTCTGTACCATACTTTACAACCTCTCAAAGACGCAACAACAAATAGAATCATACTTTCAGTGTATGCAAAAGAATCATAAGATCAACATGCCTCCCGCGATATTTTCAAATATGCTTGTCATAAAGAGGGCGCTACACACAATTTTCTGCACTTATAAAAATAACATCTCACCATTCTATTTTTAAACATATTCAACTATTGATTTACTAATCTTTTAAAAACTAAAATAATTTAAGATTAAAGAGATACTTTTATGCATTATCGGATATATTATTTAATTGTTTTTAAACCTAAATAATTTGCAGTCAATCTACCAATAGAAGATTGAACACTATAGCTTGCCACAACAGCATTACGCTCCGCCATTGCAAGCGCAATCTGAGCATTAATCAATTGAGTACGAGAATTTAAAACATCCAGCGTCGTTGCTTGCCCTACGCGATTTTCTTGAACACGGCCTTTCAGAGCAATTTCAGCAGCACGAACACTTTCACGGTAAGCAATAACAGATGAGCGCGCGCCCTCCAACTGAAACCAAGCAGAAGTAAGTACTTGCCTAGTATTACTATGCACCAAATCGAGTTGAAGCTGCGCCTGTCCAAGCTGTTCCCTTGATTGACGAATTTGCGCAGACGTACGACCTCCTTCAAAGATTGGGACACTTACTGACAATCCTATTGATTTAGAAACTCCATCCTCTCCAGCACCGCTGTAGATTCGATTATAAGATGCTGTTGCAGAAAAATCAACTTTAGGGAGCAATGCTCCTTCTTTCGCCTTTACATTGTAAACACTCGCATCGACTAAATATTTAGCATAAAGGATTGCTGGATGCATCACAACGCTCATTTGGTAAGCCATATCAAGGTTGACGGGAAAATCTTTGGCTACGGGTGGGCGTTTCAACTTTTCAGGATCAGAACCAATAACTTGTCGATACACTGCCTCTGCTGCTTTTACATCAGCACGAGCAAGACTCAGCTCTGAAACAGCCACGGAACGTGCAGCTTGAGCTTGAGCAAGATCAACATGCCCTCCTTCACCCACATCAAATTTTGCTTTATTGGAACGAACTTGTTCTTCAAGAGCTGCCAAATTTTCTCTCCGAAGATCGGCAACACGACGTGCGTGATAGACATTAGCATAAGCGGTCACTGTCTCCAGAAACGTATTTTGTTCAACATTACGAAGATATTCACGCTGAGCCTGCAACTTAACTTGAGCTGAAGAAAAGATATTTTGCGTGATAAAACCATCAAATAATCTTTGATTTAATCTCACGCCTATAGATCCAGAAGTGACATAAGGACCTGTAAAAGACTTATTC
Source organism: Bartonella sp. MR63HLJHH (assembly GCF_042194155.1). Lineage (NCBI taxonomy): Bacteria > Pseudomonadati > Pseudomonadota > Alphaproteobacteria > Hyphomicrobiales > Bartonellaceae > Bartonella > Bartonella sp. MR63HLJHH. Next base: position 24,003 of record NZ_JBHIMN010000012.1, on the reverse strand, counting down.
CGACCATAGCTCCCAACCCCCTCAACTTGAGGCAATAACCCTGATCGCGCAATGACAACATCATCACTGGATATACGCACAGCTGCACGTTCACTATTCAACTTAGCATTATGCTTATAAGCCTTAGAAAAGGCATCCATCAATGTCTCAGCATAAACAGTATCTGATAGTAAAATACTCAACACCAGTAATAAACACACCTGAAACTTCTTGTTTACTCTAAACACAATACACACAATAACAAACCCCAAATAAATTACAAAATTATCTTTTATTCACAAAACAAACAAGCACTAAAACACAAAACCAGGTGTTTTTAAAAAACAAGGAATAGGCTTTACAGCGAGGTTAAAAGCACGACGTGCAGAAATGATTCCATCTTCTTTTATATAGATTTGTGCAACAGCAGCATTTCCATACCCTTCAACCACAACAAGACGTCCACAGTCTTTCATTTGATCAAAGATACCTTGTGGAATAAAATCAACAGATCCCTCAATGAAAATCACATCGTAAGGTCCCTCAACGGCATATCCTTGCTCTAATGGACCATGAACGACAACCACATTATCACATTGATTACGTTCTAAAGCTTCAAGAGCACGTTCAAAAAGAGATTTATTACTTTCCAACGCAATCACAGACCCTGCAAGTTTTGCAAGCAACGCTGCACAATAACCACTATTTGCACCAATATCTAAAACAACATCTGATGATTTTACAGCGGCAAGCTGTAGTAATTTCGCTAGAGATGCAGGTTTCATCAAATAGCGTGCAGGAACCCCATCTTGTACTGGACATAGAACAATGTCGGTATCAAGATAACTTAATACTTTCATATCTTCCGATACAAAATCTTCACGAGATACCGTTAAAAACGCTTCAAGAACTGATAAATCCGTTACATCAACTGTACGAATTTGATTGTCAACCATTTTGCGACGAAGCTCAGCAAAATCTGCAACCATAACGAATATTTTCTCCTAACCTACAAAAAACAAACAAAACAGCGACAATGATGGACGAAGATCTCTCAAACTATGAGCGTTACGAAAAAGGATGCTCCAGTCAACAATTAGATTTTAACTGTATGATCTCTCATAAAAAAGTGTCTTCACAACTATAGAGGAACAACTATAGAGGGAAATAATCTATTTTCCTATACCTCATCTCCCCTAAAAGCCGTTTCGTTTAAAATCGGCTGGAGGCCTCGCCCGGAATCGAACCGGGATACAAGGATTTGCAGTCCTCTGCGTAACCATTCCGCCACGAGGCCTCGTCAACAAACATAAAGGTTTCAATAAGGGAAGGCAACGCATCCGTCAAGGTGTAGAAATTTTCTCTCGCCTTTTTTCCTCTTATTACACAATTTATCATATTTTTTTAAAAAAAAAGTAATTTTATCCTTTGCAAATCAGTATTGCTTTGCTATAGCCTTTTCAACTAAATGATTGGGCACCATTCCCCGGTAGCTCAGCGGTAGAGCAACCGGCTGTTAACCGGTTGGTCGCTGGTTCGAATCCGGCCCGGGGAGCCACATTCTTTTCTATCACAAATAACTTATTGGTTTTCCATATGTTTTTTTAAGTGAGGAATTCGTTAATAAAAGTGAGAGAATAAGGTTTTTACTATAAAGTAGAAACACAATATCCTACGGGATGTATTTTTTTCAATGAACGCAAAGAACCATTGATTCATTTTAAAATAGCACAAATAAGATTACTTTTTTCAAACTACCGCGCCTCTATCAGAGAGCTCTGCAATTATTTGCACATTATAAAATAGGGCTTCTTTCACGAGAAGGAATTATTAAGCTCCATCAGCAATGAAAAAGATCTCATATAATTTTTGTCCAAGGAAAAAATGATTTGTACTCCATAAAGCAATTAAACTTAAAAAACTGCTCATGAAACAATCATTTTGAAAAATGGAAGAAACAACAATCAGGGCATATATTATCTCCATACATCCCACATAACCGCCTCCCCATCTTAAAAGCAAAAAACATCAAACAAGTCTGTAAACATTCCGGCGTCTTATCTAACAGGTTGTTCCTCCTGCTAACCACTTCAACGCTTTACAAACAACCTTGCCTTGGATATTTCATCCCACTGTCATAAAACATTTAATACATAAAGTCTTATAGGCTTTATATCCCCCCAAATAATAGTGTTTTACAATAAAAACCAAGATAACAAGCTAAATTGTTAAGAATCCTGAGAAAGCCTTCAGAAATCATGACATTCTTGCTATTTCATTATGCAGTCACACGCTTTTCTAAAGAGATATCTCTTAAATTCCCCCCAAGCCCATTTCACAATGACTCCCGTAAATGATATAAAATGAAATCGATTAATCATCCCATCTTTATTTATAATAAAAGCCATACCATCATACTATTTTCCAACTCTCAATCTTAGCAATACCCCTTGCCTTTGAAAGAGTTTATAAGAATCATTTTATTTATTTCTCAAATGTTTATCTATACGATAATTTCACATATAACGTGCAAATGAATACTTTTGATTGATCCACATAAATAGCTTCAAAATGAAAAAAATTTTACGATATAATGAATTATCAATATATAAAACAATGAGTTATTATTAGAAATAAATTTTTAAAATTAAAAGTTATCATTAAAGATAAAACACATCTTTTAAAAAATAATTTTATATAAATAAAATCTATTTTCATTCCCATTTTAAAAAATGGAAATAAAGAAAATAAATAATCGCCTCTACAGTAATAATTTCTTTTTAAAAGATTTTTAAATAATCCAAACACTTAGAGGTTTTCATTTTTTAGAAATGAAAACCTCTAAAAGACCTTCTTATTTTGGCAAGAATATTTTATACCTCTTTTCAATTGAGAACAAATCAACAAAAGTAAAAAATCTCCAGTACATAATCTTTTCTCAAGACTTTATCTAGGCAGCCTTCTTAACTGATTTTCGAAAACGAAAAGGCTTTGCACGCTTTGGCACCGCTTTTGCTTTTTTATGCCTCTCATTTGGAGATGAAGAATTCTTCCGCTGCAACTGTGCGGCATCATCTTTTCGACCTAAAAACTGTTTTTGACGTTTAGATTTTTTAAAACGGCGTTCCTTATCGTTTTCTTTTTCTCTACTTTCTGGCACAATTGGCTTTTCTGGAAACGCTGCAAATTGCTCTGGAACTGACTCAGCCACCAATTTCATACGAATCAAGCGCTCTATAGCACGCAACCGTTCCCTTTCTATCTTCTCATCAAAAAGTGTAAGTGCTTCACCAGATGCACCATTACGTCCTGTACGACCGATACGATGTACATAACTTTCAGCTTCATCTGGTAAGTCATAATTAATAACGTGGCTTATCCCTGGTATATCAATACCGCGTGCAGCAATATCTGTTGCCACAAGGATCTGCACAGATCTTTCACGAAAAGCTTTTAAAGCAGACTGGCGAGCACCTTGTGATTTATTCCCATGAATCGTTGCGACTGAATATCCTATCTTTGCCAAACTACGTGTAACAGAATCAGCCCCATGTTTAGTTCGGGTAAAAACAATAACCGAATTAAAAGCTGGATTTGTCAAAAGTTTACTTAAAACATTCTTTTTTTCATTCGTAGGAACACAATATAATTTTTGGCAAATCTCTACAGCCGTAGTACCTTGAGGAACAACTTCAATTTTAACAGGATCATTGAGTAAACATTTTGCAAGCACAGCAATTTCCCTCGGCATTGTTGCAGAAAAGAGTGCTGTCTGACGCTCTTGATGCAAAAGCTTTGCAATTTGCTTGACATCATGAATAAACCCCATATCCAACATACGATCTGCTTCATCCAAAATCAAAAAACGAGATTGGGAAAGATCAACACACTTTTCACGAACAAGATCTCTCAAACGCCCTGGAGTCGCTATCAAAACATCCACACCTGCTTCCATACGTTTAATTTGTTTTAAACGTGACACGCCCCCAAAAATAAGACATGTTGAAAGATGAGCTCCCTTCGCCGCAGTGCGAATCGTTTCATCAATCTGGACAGCAAGTTCACGCGTTGGAGCTAAAATCAAAGCGCGTGCAGTTTTAGGACAGCGTTTATTACCCAAAGCCAAAATCTGACTTAAAATAGGTAAACCAAACGCCAAGGTTTTTCCAGAACCTGTCTGAGCAACACCTAAAATATCGTGTCCTTTCAACATCACTGGAATAGCTTGTTCTTGTATAGGTTTAGGTTTACTCATCCCAGCAATGAGTAAATTTTTAATCAAAAGAGTAGGCAAACCTAACTTTGTAAAAACATTTTCTTCGTTTATAGGCAAAATACAATCTTTCCTCAGCTGAAGAACTCAAAACAAGTAACCAGCTGAACTTTCCACTCAAGAATCCGCGCAAGAGAAATCCCTGACATTTTAAATGAAGCAACGCTTAAAAAGCAGCTTGCGCAACTCATGAGCACCTTGAAATCAAGATAAAGGCGTATAAACTTCACTTTACAAAAAGCCAACAAACCAGCCTAAATGCCTTCATCCCCATTATCCTTGGATTATGATAAAAAAGCAAGAACTTTACGAAATACATTTATCATGAATAAAAAAACAATATTTAGATCGTTTACTTTTTGATGATTGTGTCCATCGGTAAATGTACCTTGATAAAATCAGGATAAATCTCGAGAAAAACTGGATTTTGTAAAGTTTTTTGACCGCCATAAATTAAATACCATTGGGTTTTATCAAAAATCGCCAAAGTTTTATATCGAATGATGCGATCCTTCATCTCAAGAACTGTTGGAATTAAAGCATACAAAGTACCGTTATCAGTTTGTAAATACTCTATATTTTCTTTATCTAAATAATAAGCACCAGAAGGCAAATTCTCAAATTTCCTATGCAACTGTTGAAGAAAATCACTACGTAAAGCACTCTCTGTTGTATTCAATCGATGTGCCATCTCTTTATAAAGTCGCTCAGGCATATAACGAGAAATAGGTGTAAAATCCCTATTTTTTATAGCATTATTGACATCAACAACAACTCTTGAAAGTTCAGCTTTTTGTATTATTGTGGGCTGAGATGCTAAACTCTGTTGATTAACAATCAAAAAGAAAAATAGACTCAGCACCAAATAAAAAATAGGTTTCATCATTGTACTTCTTGTTTTAGTAAAATTTCAGTTTCTCAAATAACGAAATCAAATAATGTTTGATCATCAGTAATATCACGATAACGCCAACCTAACGCTTGAAATTTTTCCTCTAAAAGACAAAAATTACCGTATTTTTTTGTTTCAATCGCAACCAATACAGAACCAAAGTTTCTCGCTGATTTTTTAAGATATTCAAAACGTACGATATCATCATCTGGTGATAATGTGGAAAGAAAATGACGCAATGCACCAGGATGTTGCGGAAAACTAAAAATAAAATATTTTCTCAACCCTTGGAAACGTAAAGAACGCTCTTTAATTTCTGGCAAACGCTCAAAATCAAAATTACCTCCTGAAATAACGAGAAGAATTTTTTTCCCCTTTAACTCTTGAGGAGGAATACTGTTAAGCGCGTCAATCGATAAAGCACCAGCCGGTTCAAGGACCACACCTTCAACATTAAGCATTTCAACCATCGTAGAACAAACACGATTTTCAGGAACCGTAATGACAGAATCAGGGGAAAATTTCTTTAGAATTGTATAGTTTAGCGCACCAATTTCAGCCACAGCAGCACCATCTACAAAAGTGTCAATACTTTCAAGCTTGACGCGTTTTCCACTCTCCAAACAAGCCAGCAAACTTGCAGCTCTTTGCGGCTCAACAAAACGAAGCTTTGTTTTCCAACCATATTCATGTAAAAACTTGCTCACCCCACTTGCCAACCCCCCCCCCCCTACTGGCACAATCATTAAATCTGGCTCACTTTCTCCATTAAGTTTTTTCCATTGTAAAGCAGCTTCACAGAGCACTGTTGCCTGCCCCGTAATAATGCGAATATCATCAAAAGGTGGAGCCATTACACCACCGCTCTCCACGACAAAGGATTGCGCAGCTTCATAACATTGATCAAATGTTTCACCAATCAAACGAATATCAATGAATTCTTTACCAAAAATACGTGTTTTCTCAATTTTTTGTTGTGGCGTTGTCATAGGCATAAAAATCACGCCTTTACGTTTAAAATAACGACAAACAAAAGAAACCCCTTGCGCGTGATTCCCTGCTGAAGCACAAACAAATGCAGAATCTGGTGATAGACTGCTCAGCATTTCTGAAACAAAATTGAAAGCACCACGAATCTTATAAGACCGCACCGGTGTTAAATCTTCACGCTTTAAATAAATTTCTGCATCATACTTTTGACTAAGAAAATCATTTCTTTGAAGTGGTGTTTCAGCAAACACGTGATGCAATCCCACCATAGCTTTTGTGACGTCTTGAATAAATTGACTCATAACACTAATCATTTCATGCTTTATTTACATTATAAAAGCTTTTTCTAGCGATAAAGAAAACTATTGTCAGTCAAAATTTTACTAAAAAAATGAAAAATGTTTCTTTTGTCATTAATTCTTGATTCAATAAAAGATATAGCTTATGAGAGAACTCTCATCGCGGACGTGATGAAAACGGTAAACATAGCAGACTTAAAATCTGCCGGTCAAAGACCTTGCGGGTTCAAGTCCCGCCGTCCGCACCAGACTGTCTTAATTCCCCTTATTTTCCAATGATTTATTAAAAATCAACAAAAATTAAACCACCTTCTAAACCACCTTTCGCAACTCCATTATAACGCTATCAGACGGCACCGCGATGATGCTAAAATACGAATCATTGCTGCTTTTTGAAGTACCTTTTTAGCACTTTGACCTCCTCCTCGTCTTTTAGGGTGGAGAGGCAGTCAATCTCTATTTCCTCATCCTTAAGGATGAGGAAATGAGTCATGTTTTTAACGTTAAGTAGCTTTCACAACAGGGCTTGGTAAAATTCGCTTAACTTCTGTTGTAACTGATTTGTAATGCTTAAGCTCTTTTTCGAGGTCATTTGCATCTAACAAATGCCTCATCATCAATCCTAAGATTTCTCCAACACCAGCAGCACCATTCACGCTCTTAACAGGAGTAAGATAATATGAAGAAAAGGAAGTGAGGTATGAAACGGAGATAGATCTGAGTTTAGTAGAAGCAGTTGTTATCTATTTTATTGCTAATTTTGGGGTGGCTCCTACTCTTCATGACTCTTGTAAAACAATGCAAAAGCTCAGAAAAAAGATAATAAAGAAGCTGAAATTAATACGTACACAAAAAGATGTAACTCAAAAACAAGAAGAATAAATTCGAAGATTAACTGCTTCCAAGATTATTTTCCTCGAATGGCAGTAAAAAATTTAGCCAAAAAGTAGTTTCAAGTATTTTCTCACAAACATTTTTTCAAGACAGGCAATCACAACACGCTCTGTCATAGCGCACATATAAATACGCAACAGCCTTAATGGGGGAATATGATCATCAATGCACAAACCATTCTCTGCCTTGATCTAGATACCTAGACAGGCTGGACAATTTCTCGTGTAGACAGCAATATAACAAGTAGCACTGTCAATTTTGAATCCTCTCGTTTTGAAGGCGATGGTATGCGCTATTTGCGTTTTCAGCAATGGCTTACAAAAATGAAGGTAACAACAGATAAAGGCAATGCCTCAAAAGAAGAAATGATTAAGACGGTGTATGCAAAAGGACATGCGCTACAAGATCACTTGGAAAACAGTCTTTTGGCGAAAGCCAATCTTGTACGCAAAGCTGTTTTGAACACCCGTGAAAAAAGGCTGAAAGAAAAGGCAATGAAAGAGGATTCAAGACCACTCACGTTGGTTGAAAAGCAAAAGCTTGAAGGGATTTAAATGGTCTTGGAGGAACAGTGAAAAACATTGCAGGTTAGCAAACTAGTGAAAAGTGCTGATCGTTTTGTGATTAGATGTGCATTTAAATCGACATAAAGGCACCGTACACAGCGATTTAAGATTTTATGATAAAAAATTTATAATATAAAACGCTCTGTACGGTCAAATTTGAGGCAAATAGACAAATTTGTAAAATTAGGATTAAAGCATGTTCATTTTAAAACATCTATTCTTAAAAAACCGTAAACAGCCCATGCGAAAGAGGTTTGTTACAACAGCAGTGGGATATACACCATGGAGGATGGGGCAGAGGAGTATTTTTACAAGCTCTACGAATATGAAGACGGTACAAGAGAGTGTGAAAAATTTGATGCTGATCAGTATTACAAAACACCTAAGAATGCGGATTTTAGTACCAAAGCACAAGTAAAAGCATGAGTTTACGGTGGTGCTATTCTAAAAAACATTCTCAATTACGAACCTCTTATAGACGAGATCAACAGAGAGATCAAAAAATTATCGAAAACCGCAGGAAATCAATATGTTTACAGATAAGCAGCTAAGAGCCTTGTTTGGCATTATAACTTTTATATTTTTATGTTTTTTAGGAATTAAAAAATCTTTACTTTATTCAGAGTATTTTGACATTCGCATCTGTTTCTTTGGTAATAGTCACAACTGTTTTTGCAATTTTATGCAATTCCAATATTCCTTCTGAATTGCAGAGCAACCCAAAATACAAATGCGGAAATACAACAGGTTGGGTGAAACTAACACGTGATTTACACCAGTATATGCACAGACTCTTAAAGCTAATAAGTTTAGCGCTTGTCGTTTTAATTTTCCCAAGTAGTTATAAAGAAACGGTCTCTTTACCCATCATTTCTAAGTACTTGGAGCATAAGCTTTCTTTTCCATTGGATACTGGTACTTAGATATTGCTCTTTAGTACTCTTTTTAGTCTGTGTATTGTTTCTTATGTTAAGCACACGCAATTTAATAAACATGTCCATTTACGCACTACAGTGCTCAGTTAAAAAGCCATAGTAAAATTTCCGATTTTATAATTTTTTACAAAGAATTCATTCTTATGACCTTATAGATAGCAAGCTAGAAAAAGCGATTTATATTCAATTAGGTAAGTATAAAAAAGAAAAAATTGCAAAGTCATGCTATTAAGAAAGTATCAAGTGTGTAAAAATACTTAGAGTTAAGCGGATAGGTTACGAAACAGCCTCTCCCATGCCTTTAAAATACTGACTATCTTTTGTGCTTGTGAGGACATATAATGATTTTGTCGGGTGTGGTTATGTCATACAAGACCCTTTTTAGGGGAAAGCATAGCGACGGACTTAACGCCGTGTTTTCAACGCCCAGTGCCCTTATAGGGTGTCAATTGAAAACTCCATTACGTTAAGGATTACTAGCATGAACGCTATAGTTAAAAATCAAATGACCTCCATTATTGCTACTGTTGCAAATGATACCCCCTCCTTTCAAAAGCAAGCTCTTGCAAAAAAAATATGAATTAACAAATGAAATGAAAACAGTGAAAGATCTTTTAAGTGATCGAGTTCGAACTATTTATCGCATACGTGCATTAAGAGACTTTGGTAATGTAAAAGCGGATGACTTGGGTGGTTTTATAGAGCATGAGGGCAATTTAAGTCACGAAGGGAATTGCTGGGTTGGTGGTAATGCATGGATTTATAATGATGCCTATATTTCTGATAATGCTCAGGTTTGTGGTCAATGCTAGCATTTGTGACACTATGCTTTTAAACAGCAAAAAGAAAGCCATGTCATTTGCGTGATGTGGCTTTATGTTTATCAAAAGATAAAAAACATAATTTTATATGTTAAAAAATAATAATATCATTTTGAAATAATTGAAAAAATTATTAAAAAAGTAAGTGACAACATGCTAAATAAAGTGATGTTAATTGGCTATTTAGGTGCTAATCCCAAAAGCAAAACAATGAATTCTGGTACAGAAATAGTCAATTTTAGTATAGCGACTTCTGAGAGCTATGTAGATAAAAAGACCAATCAAAAAGTAGAGAAAACAGAATGGTATTCAGTTGTGATTTTTAATCCACATTTGGCAAAAATTGCACTTCAATATCTCAACAAAGGTTCAAAGGTTTACGTAGAAGGCAAATTACAGACACGCAAATGGCAAGATAAAAATGGGTATGGCCGTTACTCAACAGAGATTATCTTGCCACAATTTAAAGGCGAATTATATTTACTTGATGCAAAGAAAGATCAATCGGCATCCCCTACTCCTTCATCCATTACTACCCCAAATTATGCTATCGTTTCAGGTGCTGCTGATCATAGTGCATCTCTTAATGATGCTATCCCATTCTGACTGATAAAATATGGCAAAGAGAAAAAACCGTACAAAACGCGGACGTCCTCGAATTAAAGGATGTATCAGAGAACCAAACGGACGCATCTCACGAGCAAAAACACTGGCAGGTACCCCAACGGGTAAAATGATATAGCCTCTCTTTTTTCTCCTTGCACGACGCATGATACGCCCCACCGCCTGTATGACATCTACATGACTTTTATGGGGATGTAAAAACATAACCCGCATCAAAAACAGGGACATCTACTCCTTCAGAGAGATATCTTACATTGGTGAGCAAACACGGACAAACATTCTCCCCCGCATCTTCCTTAAGCCAATCAAGGGCTTTATTACGTTCTTTGGCACTTTGTGTTCCATCAATATGAGCAAATTTACAGTCAAAAGGCGGAGTCTCTTTATGGGCCTTATGAAGATCATATAATTCTTTCTGTATTTCTTTAGAATTGAATGTATCACGGATACGTTTAGACCTATTGATATCTTTACAAAAAGCCAAAGCCCGACGCATGAGATTTGGGTTATCACTCAAGTCAACCTTCAGATCTATTTTAGCAAGGGCTTGATAACAGCCTATGATCTTGGTTTTATCGTCAAGAATAAGTCCATAATTCTCATCTGTTATCAGATGTTGAATGGATTGACTTACTTCCTCTTCATCAACACCCAAAATAATAATCTTATAAGGAGATAAAAGTTCATTCTTAACGGCTTTTGAGAGAATGTATAGATATAAAGCTCTTTTCCATAGAGTTCTTCATCATCCATAGAAGCCAGAACGGCATTGATCTCATTGGCTTGCTTTTTGGCATTATCCGTAAAGACCTTGGGGATTGCTGTCATGTACAGACGTTTTTTACCCCGAATGATGCTGTTATCGTGAACCTTGATAAATTCAGATTCACGTTTGTCTGTTCCCAACACAACCCCAGTCGTACGGTGTACTTCATCACAAATGATCAGATCAAATTCGGATAAATCACATTCCTTTTGCTCATCCGCAATCACTTGGATTGATTGGTAAGTAGCAAACACCACGGTCATTGCATGTGCTAAGGCTTTATTTGCTTTTTCTCAAAGTTTTTGAGCATCAGTTGGTAGCTGGTAGAGCGAGATCTGAAACATCGAGTTCGACAGCATCATCTTGTGTTTTACGACGCTTGCCAATTCATGTATCAGAACATACCGCAAAGGAAAGCAAGGGGACTTGTGCAGATGTAAGCGCCCTCGCATTCGTATTCCGGAAGCCTGAAAGTACTGAGTTTGAATCAGCTTTTTTGCTTTTAGTGCTCATCGCACTTGGACATAGAAAAATCTCCCAGAATTCCGATACACCCACAGAGTGGGCTCATTTTTATGATCAAACTTTAGGGCTTTCAGACCCTACTGATCGCTGCCTAGACAACCAAAAACACCTTTAAAGTATTAAAGGAATTTCACGCGATTAGCAACCAAAATGAAAGCAGTGTTTCTTATCTCTCAAAAACTGTAAGATTGGGCACTCTTCAAAAGAGAGACAATGCTAAGGGCTGTCATCGTGGTTAGTTATCAACCCACACAATGCCTCTTGTTCAGAAAACGCACAACACGAGATAAGAAAAAATGTTGTTTGCAAAGTTCTCTCTTGCCTATACAAAGAAAAAATTTGGAGGGCTCCTATGATAAATGACATTTACTGTGTTGGACTCAATTATGTTGAACATGTTCATGAACTAGGCAATACTGTTGAAAATGAACCCGTTATCTTTAGCAAGCCAAACAGTTCACTCATCTTAGGCAATGAAATTTATCTCCCTGATTTTTCCAAAGAAATCCATTTTGAAACTGAAATTGTGCTCAAAATCTCAAAGGACGCTTTCATGGTCACAGAGGAAGAAGCAGAAAAATGCTATGATGCCGTAGCAATAGGTCTTGATCTCACAGCGCGGGATTTGCAAACAAAACTGAAAGGAAAAAGGCTTCCTTGGCTTTTATCGAAAGGATTTAAAGGCGCTGCATACGTCTCTGACTTCATAAACAAGGAAAAAATAAACAACCCAATAACCTTTGCAATGAAGTTGAATGGCGAAACAAGACAAGTTGGCAATACGAAAAATATGATCTTTAGCTTTGAGAAGATAATCTCATTTTTAAGTCACTACATTCAGCTAAGACGTGGTGATCTCATATACACAGGCACTCCACAGGGTGTCGGAAAACTTTCTCAGTTTGACAGAATAGAATTGTATCTCGAAAATCAATTAATTTCAGAGCTAAAAGTAAAATGAATCATCAAATACTGACCTTTTTCATTGTTTCATTTTTTTTAGTCATCTCACCGGGGCCGAATATGGCCCTTATCATCGATAATGCAACGAGATTAGGAAGAAAGAACGCATTTGTAAACGTTTTAGGATTGTGTACAGCAACATATGTGCATGGGGGGCATTTTCCATACTAGGTGTATCAGCGCTCATTCTCAACAACAAAACGCTGTTTTTTTTAGTAAAACTCATGGATGGCAGCTATTTATTATACATGGGCTTTAAATCAATTAAATCTGGAATACACAACTTAAATTCAAAAGAAAGAAGTTCAACGAATGAAAAGCATGCTACGAGTGAAACAAAGCTTTTAACCAGCTACAGAGACGGCTTTCTGACACAAATACTAAACCCCAAAGTATCAATATTCTATATAGCGGCCTTCCCGAAATTTTTATCTTCTGGTGGTGGCATTAAAAAAGGCTTTGAACTTGTAACCATACATTCCTTCAACATCTTTGCATGGTTTACCTTGATGACCATTTTTATATCATTTGCCAGCTCCGCTTTAAAAAAGCAGCGAATAAAAGGTGCGATTAATATAGCGACAGGAACAGTTTTATCTCTGTTTTCTTTTTTCATTTTCTTTGGATAGTTTTATCTTTTGATAACAAATTGCAAAGCTAATAAAGCAATCTTTTTCTGATTCTGTCTCTCACGATGAATAGCTCAACCTCTAACAGAGCTTATACAATCCCCAGTTTTTTCTTTGTATAACTGAATTACGCTGCATTTCTTTATCATAGTCTCAAGGATTTTTGTGTAAACGATGTGAATTTCTCGCAACGTTTTATAAAATGTTATCAATATCTAAACAAAATCCTTATTAATTACTTTAGAAGAAATAAGCTATGATATTCCTCTTTTCGTTTATGAAACAAAAGTAACTTTTTGATTTATGATAGCATCATACAAACAAAAAGTGATTTTAAAAATCATTTTAATTTTCTATCATTAAAAACTGTTTCTTAAATTAAGATGAGAACTCTTGAGCGCTATTTGAGCAAAATTAAAATTCCCACCATTGTGAATAATAACAATAAAAAAACTTCCTATTCAAATATCTGTTACGTTATTTAAGAGGAAAACATCCTCTTTTTTCAAAACCATATTCTTGTCTTTATCCACACAAAATCATAAAAAACGTTTTTTTCCTTTACACCTCATTTATATCATGCTTCGATACAGAATGATGCATTTTTTAGTGTAATTTAATCTCAAAATAATTAAAGGGAACCCCCAAAAAATGAACTGTAAACAAAATTTAAAAGATGGTCCTCATATGAAACTACAACGTGGCCTAGATAACCGTCACGTACAACTTATAGCCCTCGGTGGAGCTATTGGAACAGGTCTCTTCATGGGATCAGGAAAAACAATTAGTGTAGCAGGCCCTTCCATCATACTCGTTTATGCTATTATTGGATGTGCCCTATATTTTGTAATGCGTGCTATGGGAGAATTATTACTTTCTAATTCACAATACCGGTCCCTTATTGATTTTTCAACCGATATGCTAGGACCAGGAATCGCTTTCTTTGTGGGCTGGAACTATTGGTTAAGCTGGGTTGTAACTGGAGCTGCAGATATTATTGCTATCATTAACTATATGCATTTCTGGTGGCCAACACTTAATCCATGGATTGTTGTTTTTGCTTGCATTGGTTTCTTTTTAATCCTTAACCTCCTTGCCGTAAAATTGTTCGGTGAACTTGAATTCTGGTTTGGTCTTATCAAAGTCGTAGCAATTTTGGCATTAGTTATTGTTGGATTTTATATGATCGCCACAGGCTTTACCTCTCCGAATGGTACTGTTGCCTCTCTTAACCATGTATGGAACGATGGAAATATCTTCCCGCGAGGAATTACAGGTTTTTTTGCTGGATTTCAAATTGCCATTTTTTCTTTTGTTGGTATAGAAATTGCTGGAACAACGGCAGCTGAAGTTAAAGAACCTAAAAAAGTTCTCCCTAAAGCAATTAATGCAATACCGGTGCGTATTGTACTCTTTTACATCCTTTCTCTCACTGTGATTATGTCCGTTACTCCTTGGAATCAAATTGTTCCAGAAAAAAGTCCCTTTGTCTCCATGTTTTGGCTTGCAGGCATTCCAATAGCTGCTGGTTTGGTCAATTTTGTTGTTCTCACCTCGGCTGCCTCTTCAGCAAATAGTGGTATTTTTTCGACTAGCCGCATGATATACGGGCTTGCAACACAAAAAGGTGCTCCTCCAATTTTAGGGAAGCTTTCCAAATACCATGTTCCAGCCAATGCTCTGTTCTTTTCCTGCCTATGTATTTTAGTAGGATACACAATCGCATCATCATCTCCAAGCATCATAAGTGCTTTTACAATTGTGACGAGCATTTCAGCGATTGCATTTTTATTCGTATGGTCCGTCATTTTGATTAGCTATATTGTGTATCGTCGCAATCACCCTCATCTACATGCTGAATCCGTCTACAAAATGCCGGGAGGTGTCATTATGTGCGGAATCGTGTTAGTCTTTTTTGCTTTCATGCTCTATTTATTGACATTAGAACATGATACCCTAACAGCTTTAAAATACAGTATCTTTTGGTTTATTTTCTTAGGTATAATGTATTTTATATTTATAAGAAAAAAAATCTCTCCAAAGAACAAATAAAATCTATACAAAACATCTCAAAAAGGGGTAACTAAAGTTACCCTTTTTCTACTTAACCTCCTCCTCATACCTCAAAAGACGAGGATTCCTCGCAAGTCTTGGTTTGTAAACAATCCGACTTTGTTAAGAGAGATGCCTGCTGACCACTTATATGATTCACCTACATAAGGCTCTATGGGCTAGCCCTACCCTGAATACTCACCACACATTCTAAAAATACTTAATATGTAAAATTTTATATGCTTTATATCACTACTCTAAACAACAGTATTTTACTGCATTATAGGATAAGAAACGCGCTATTCTGTGAAGAATTCTCTATAAACTTCACTGATATTGTTTATTAATAAAACATGAGCTTTTATCTAAAACCACCCCCAAAAAGTTATATTCAATTTTTTAGCAAAATTAAAAATACAGCTCTAAACAGAATATATCTTAATAGCTATCTACAATAAAAAAAGATTCTATGAAAATATTTTTCTATTTATAATAAATTTTAAATATAAATATTTAAATTTAAATTTAAAATATATTTTTAATATTTAAATAATATTTTAACAATTTGAATATTATTATATTTATATACAAATATTTAAATTTAATAAATTTATAATTTTATTTATATTTTTCTGTAATGGAAAATATTTATTAATAAATAATTTTAAATGAACGCTATTTAATACAATGATTTATTACAAAATAATTGAAAATAAAATATATATAAATAATAAATTATTATTTATAATAAATAATATTATTTATTATAAATAATAAATAATATATAATGTTTATAATTTATGTATAAAACATAAAAAATATAATATAATTTATATTTTAGTTCTTATGTATAAAATAATTATTCCATTAATTTATAATGTTTTTTCTTTATTGACATATAGTCATAGAAAAAAATTCCTTTACTCCTTAACCATAGCGTGTTCCGATAGAAGGCATTACCTTTTTTAGGATAATTTTTATTTAAAAATAACTAAGGGGAACTTCCCAAAAATGAACAAACAAAATTTAGAAAAAAAACCTAAGAAGAAATTGCAACGTGGACTACATAATCGACACA
Source organism: Bartonella sp. MR63HLJHH (assembly GCF_042194155.1). Classification (NCBI taxonomy): domain Bacteria; kingdom Pseudomonadati; phylum Pseudomonadota; class Alphaproteobacteria; order Hyphomicrobiales; family Bartonellaceae; genus Bartonella; species Bartonella sp. MR63HLJHH. The sequence goes on along the minus strand of NZ_JBHIMN010000012.1, from coordinate 7,717 downwards.
TACAACTTATAGCCCTCGGTGGTGCTATTGGAACAGGTCTCTTCATGGGATCAGGAAAAACAATCAGTGTAGCAGGACCCTCAATTCTACTCGTTTATGCAATTATTGGTTGTGCTCTATACTTTGTCATGCGTGCTATGGGAGAGTTATTGCTTTCTAATACACAATATCGATCTTTTATTGACTTCTCAACCGATCTTCTAGGTCCGTGTGCCGGATTCTTTATCGGCTGGACATATTGGTTATGTTGGATTGTCACCGGAACTGCTGAAATTATTGCTATTGTCACTTATACACACTTTTGGTGGCCTGAACTCAATTCGTGGATTCCTGTTATAATTGGTCTTATGTCCTTTTTAATTCTTAACCTCGTCGCCGTAAAACTATTTGGCGAACTTGAGTTTTGGTTTGGTTTTATCAAAATCGTAGCAATTCTAGTCTTAATTGTTGTAGGATTTTATATGATCTTTACCGGTTTTGTCTCTCCAAACGGCACGGTTGCTTCTCTTAGCCATATATGGAATGGTGGAAATATTTTTCCGCGAGGAATTACAGGCTTTTTTGCTGGATTCCAAATTGTTATTTTTGCTTTTGTTGGCATTGAACTCGCTGGAACAGCTGCTGCTGAAGTACAAGAGCCTCAAAAAGCTTTACCACAGGCTGTTAATTCAATACCAATCCGCATTGTATTCTTTTATATATTCTCTCTTCTTGTGATTATGTCTGTGACACCGTGGAATCAAATCAGTCCAGAAAAAAGCCCATTTGTAACAATGTATGCACTTATTGGTATTCCAACTGCTGCTGGTTTGATGAACTTTGTTGTCCTCACAGCTGCCGCATCTTCAGCAAATAGTGGAATTTTTTCTACCAGCCGTATGATATATGGGCTAGCAACACAAAAAGGTGCTCCTAAATTTCTCGGAAAACTTTCTCGTAACCACGTTCCAGCCAACGCATTATTCTTTTCATGTTTATGCATCTTATTTGGTTATGCAATTGTATCGTTATCTCAAACCCTCATAGCTGCTTTTACAATTGTTACGACGATTGCCGCAATTTTGTTTATATTTGTATGGTCTATCATTTTGATCAGCTATATCGTCTATCGTCGTAATCGTCCTCTCCAGCATACTGTCTCTCCTTATAAAATGCCAGGAGGTGTTATTATGTGTTGGGCGCTTCTTGTTTTCTTTGCATTCATTATTTATTTATTATCATTAGAAGCTGATACTGCCATAGCTTTAAAATACACTCCAGCGTGGTTCATATTTTTAGGAATTGTATACTTTCTTTTTGGAAGAAAGAATTATGCAAAAAATTAAAAAATAAAGCTTATGTTGCAAAAAACATATAAAAAAGGGTAACTAAAGTTACCCTTTTTTGATATTTATCTATAAAATTATAAAAGCTATTAACAAAATATCTCTTTAGAAGCTTCAATTACGCTCTTTATCAACCAAAGCATTAGACTTTATCCAAGGCATCATAGAACGAAGTTTTTTACCAACTTCTTCAATAGGATGATTATCATTTAAACGCCGCATGCCTTTAAAATGAGCTGCACCAGCTTTATACTCTTGAATCCAATTTGACGTAAATTTACCCGTCTGAATATCCTTCAAAATACGCTTCATTTCTGCTTTTGTTTCATCAGTAATCACGCGTGGACCAGACATATATTCGCCCCATTCAGCCGTATTGGAAATCGAATAATTCATATTTGCAATGCCCCCTTCATACATGAGATCAACAATCAGTTTAACTTCATGTAAACACTCGAAATAAGCCATTTCCGGTGCATAACCTGCTTGTGTTAATGTTTCATAACCTGCTCGAATCAGTTCAACAAGACCTCCACAGAGAACCGCTTGTTCACCAAAAAGATCAGTTTCGCACTCTTCTTTAAATGTTGTTTCAATTACCCCAGCACGTCCACCACCAAGACCACATGCATAAGACAATGCTACATTATGAGCATGTCCTGAAGCATCTTGTGCCACCGCTATTAAGCAAGGAACACCACGACCACGTTGGTATTCATTGCGCACTGTATGACCTGGACCTTTAGGAGCAATCATCACAACATCAACTGTTTTTTTAGGTTCAATTAAGCCGAAATGAATGCTCAAACCATGCGCAAAAGCAATCACCGCCCCATCACGTAAATGATCATGAATATGCTCTTTATAAATATCAGCTTGCAATTCATCTGGTGTTGCCATCATGATGAGATCTGCCCATTTTGCAGCTTCCGCAACACTCACCACTTCAAAACCATCGGCCATAGCCTTCTTAACTGTTTCCGACCCTGAACGTAAAGCTATTTGCACATTTTTAACACCGGAATCTTTCAAATTTAAAGCGTGCGCACGCCCTTGAGAACCATAACCAACAATGGCTACTTTTTTCCCTTTAATAAGATTAACATCCGCATCACGATCATAATAAACACGCATAAAAAAACTTCCTTCTTTTTCTATTTAAACTGGATTTCAGATTATTTTTATTAAATAAGAAACATTATCTTCAGTGCATCACACACTTATAAAGGCAAAAAACACCGCTTATAAGAACATAGCAATTGAATAATTTTTAAAGTTTACATATTGCATAAAAAAACTGTAGTCCCCAAACATTCCCAAAACATATACGGATCCCCAAATCAACTTCAACTGCTATTCCACAAAAACAATAATTACACAAAACAAGATTTCTAAAGAAAATATATTTGCTAATATTTTACTCTTCTATCGTGCAACAAAACCCTATATTCTAAAAATTAAGATACAATATACAATTGTTAACATGAACCAAATCAATACGGATAGCAAGAAAAATTACAAAATAATAAGTATTGTTTTAATACAATCTTCAAAAGCATATACAACAATATCTTTAGAATAATAGAGAGGACGTTTTTACTTTTTACGTTCTTTAATATCCGCGCTTCTCACGCGAAAAAGAACACCCCCATACTGCCATTATGTTATTCATTTATGGCGCCTTATAAAAAAACTTTTAATGTGCTCGAGCCCTTTTCAAGAATCCCCTATAATCGCCTAAGATTTATTACACACCACTCTCTTTACTTCATAAAGCTACAAGTCGATATCATCATTCTATTTGACAGCTCTTATTGCATTAAGCCTATTCATAAAAAGCATTTTCTGATTTTAAATCTATTCATGATGAAATCATCAAAACCCTTATATGCCAAAAACTGCCACAACATTGAATTAGCCAATAAAATGATGATAGCAATAGACTTCATATCATCTATGGAGATTTTACATTATACTATTTACAGATAACCCGTAAAATGAGCTCAAACATCAAGAAAATTTGTGTATTGATCCATAAAAACCCTACGCACTCCTTTACAAGGAAAATACTTTCCAACCCCTATTTCTTCTCCCTAATAGATAGTACAAATAAAAAACATCGCATACACTCAAAACAAAAGATAGAAAGCAACCAATAAACAGAGCAACAATAGAATATTTATAATGCACGCTAATAGTGCTATTTATCTAAACATATATTATTTTTTAAAGATAAATTGGCAAAGCTTTATAAAAATTTCTCTTTCAATTTTATAGAGAGAAAAAGATTACGATAATAACCGGATAAAACGCTGAACAGTATCATGCATTCCATACTCTAATGCATCGGCAATGAGGCCATGACCAATAGAAACTTCATCAAGCCAAGGAATGTTTTTGACAAGAGCAGGAAGATTCATAAGCGTCAGATCATGCCCTGCGTTCATACCTAACTGCAACTCTTTTGCTCTTCTTGCTGCTAAAACAAGTTTATTGAGCTCTTGATCCTGTTTTATCTTATCCTGAAATGCACCACCATAAGGTCCCGTGTAAAACTCCACACGATCAGCCCCTATTGCTTTAGCAGTATCAAGACCATCGATAGTAGGATTAGCAAAAAGTGATACACGAATCTTTCTTTTTTTCAAATGCTGAATAATAGGTATTAAAAATTCTGCATCATGAGCAAAATTCCAACCATGATCAGATGTTGACTGATCTGGATCATCAGGAACAAGGGTAATCTGATCAGCATACTTTTCAGCGATATCCAAAAATTGATCACTTGGATAACCTTCAATATTAAACTCAGCTGTAGGAAAAGAACCGTTAATTAAACGATGTATATCTGGCAAATCCGCAAAACGAATATGCCTTTCATCGGGGCGTGGATGAACCGTCAAACCTGCCGCTCCAGCAGCAAGCGCTATATGCCCCATATTCGTGATACTTGGCCACGGAAGATTACGTCGATTACGCAAAACAGCAACAGCATTAAGATTAACCGAAAGTTTTACCGCCATGCCCATTTCCATTTTTCTATAGTGTGTAACAAGATAGAAAAAAGGCATTTTCCATCTGAAACTTAGATGATATACATATTTTTTCTATCGAACAATCATTAAACGTTCTGCTGCGCGCGTAATTCCCGTATAAAGCCAGCGCGCATACATATCACGAAATGCAAAACTTTCATCAAACAAAACGACGTTATTCCATTGAGAACCTTGCGCTTTATGAACCGTTAATGCATACCCATAATCAAAATCATCATATCGCTTTTTTAATTGCCATGAAATTTCTTGATCAGGGTTTTCAAACGCTGCTTTTAACAGTTTAATCTTTGCTACCCCACGCTCACTTTCTTCTGGTTTCACAAGAAGATTAATACTTGGTTTAACTGTTTCCTTCTGTGAAGTCATCACCTTCCATAAAGAGCCATTCAACAAACCTTTAGTAGGATCATTTCGCAAACACACCAGCTTATCTCCTGCTTGCGGATAATCTGCTGTAAATCCTTTTAACACACGCAAACGCTGATTATAAAGGTAGCGCGTACGATTAACCCCTACCAATACCTGATCAGCATCCAAAACCAATTGTTGATTGACCTCTTTACGTGTAACAACGCGCGCTTCTCCATAGTCACCATAAGCAATATCGCGTCCTTCACGCACATCCATAGCTAAACGAATAATCGGATTATCCCGCGCTTGCCGATGAATTTCTGAGAGAAGAAAATCTGGTTCTCCATTGGAAAAAAATCCTCCACCTGATATAGGAGGCAATTGACCTGGATCACCCAGAACAAGAATTGGCGTCCGAAAGCTCATTAAATCACGCGCCAATTTTTCATCTACCATCGAACATTCATCGACAATAATGAGCTTAGCTTGTGCAGCTACACTCCTTCGATTTAATGTAAATGTTGGAGCAATAGACTTCTTTCCCGTAATTTCATCGGAAACTTCTTCTTCCCCACGCGGACAATAAATCAACGAATGAATTGTACAAGCATTGCTTGCACCTTTAGAGCGTAAAACCTGTGCCGCCTTCCCTGTAAAAGCAGCAAACTGGACAGAACCATCAACTGTTTCTGCAAAATAGCGCGCAAGCGTTGTCTTACCCGTCCCCGCATAGCCAAAAAGGCGAAAAAGTGGAGAACGCCCTTCCTTCAACCACGCAGCAACAGCCTTCAATGCACTATCCTGTTCCCGTGAAAACTGCATAGCTTACCAACATAAGATTTGCATAAAAAGAGCAGTATTTTGAAAAAAAACGACTATCAAGAAAAACTTTTTTATTAAGAATTGCTGACACACGCCCATCTAACAACTTTCGTAGCACAATTATCAATTATTTACCCATTGCTTTTTCAAGATATAGTAAAAATCTAAATTTTATCTATACATCGATCTTCTTGGTAACACCTTATACTTATCAAATAAAATATCATTTTCTACAACAGTAACAGCAACAATGGAATATACATATCTTAAATTTAAAATAATACCTATATACGCTTTTTCTAACCAAAATTTAGAATGAGAAAAAGAGCATTGCAGTTGCAAAACCCTCTCTAGAAAAAATGTCCTTAACAGGATAAGAATAATGTAATTTTATGAATACTATTTTACACAATCACTCAGCTTTCTTGCACATAAAAATAAAGTACATCCACTATTACGAAATAATAATTACATATATCAAAAACCTTTTGGCAGAAATAGCTCTCAACAAAACTACTTAATCCTATGATGATACACCTATAAAGTTCCTATCTCCCTCTTATCATGATTTTAATAAATTTACTCTTCATGCTACAAATAAGTTATATCTCAACGAATAAAGAGAGACATCACGCTTATATGAAGCGCGCTTTATCTCGCACAAATATGTAGCTTTTTCTGTTTCGACAATAAAATCTGGTTCGTAAGTATGGCCTTCTTGGTAGTCTATTATAAGAAAATTGGGACATGGGTTTCAGTCCAGCGTAGCACTTCAGATCCGTCCTCTAGAATATGAGAAAAGCGCAATTCTCCATCTACTGAGTCAAACTTTTTCTTTTTGTCGCAATGTTTTAAAGTTTATAAAAACTAACTGATTAATGCTATTCTTATTGCTAGAAATAACAATGAAATCAAGGGGGGTAATTTGTTAATAGGCTTGGCGTTATGTCAAAATATCAGCTGTGAGATTGCTTTTTGGTTGTTTTAGAAATGAAATAATGAGCTCAAATATTGATGAATGAAACGGGAGATTTAAATTGAAAATATTAATTCCAGATGACTATCAAAAAGCCACCCTAACATTACAGTCTATTACAAAATTAATGAAATCGCATGAAGTGCTTGTTATAAATAATTTAGCTAAAGAATGTGATTTAGAAGATAAGCTCAAAGAGATAGATATTCTTATCTTAATCAGAGAGCGAACTATAGTTGATAGAAATCTTCTACTGAAACTGCCAAATTTAAAATTAATCTGCCAAACAGGAGTAACAAACTTTATTTTGATCTATATAATCAATTGATCTTTATAATCTTTTTTAAAGTACGGGATACGTGGATAAAAGTTAGGGAATAGGATTTTCTAACATTTCTCTATAAAGCACGCTTCGCACAATGTTTCTAATGTTTCTTTGAAGTCTGCTAACGCTTCTTGATGTAAGCCATCTAAAAGCCTCATAAACGCAACAACAGTTTCACGTTGCAACGGAGTAGAAGGTTTTATTATGATGCTTTTTCGACAAGAATAGGCTTCTTTTTTTAAGAGAGAAGCCATAGCTTTATCTAAACCATAAAGCTCTATGATCTTTTCTTCCAATCCTACAGGAACAGATTTTTTGCCAATCTCTACAGAAGATAAAAATGCTACAGATATGTCTAATTTCTTAGCCATATCTAAGAGGCGTTCTGAATGATCAACCCGAAGTTTCCGTAAAATTTTACCAAAAGATGTAACCATATAAAAAGTCCTATTAGAGAAGAAATATTTCTTCTGATTCTAACAAATCTTTTTATGATTTTCCTCAATTATTGCGAATCAAGAGTTCTTTTCGGGAAGTTTTTTTAGCAAAACCAGAGGTCCAAAGGGTCTCTAATTCTAAGATGTTCTAACTTTTTGTTAACCATCTTTTAAGATGTGAGAAGCTATTCTCTATGGCGTCCACGCAACGGGAAAAATCTATTACAAACATAAAGAGAATAAAGGCAATCAATTTCATGAGGCGTGACATCATCTTTAAGCCTTGATAGGTCTCTATCATCTCGTGAAGGAGTTGTTGTTCTTTTTCTGTAAGATCTTTATCTTTGGTGCTTCGTTTCTTGACCATCTTTCCAACCACATAAATGGGCTCCCTGCTTGTTATGCTTCAAAATATCTCTTGCAAG
>NZ_JBHIMN010000011.1:0-51110 GCF_042194155.1 Bartonella sp. MR63HLJHH | reverse complement strand
TACACAAAAACCAAATATCCGACTCTAAACATACTCTGAGACGCGCGAAATTCTTTAGAAAATGATTTCTTAATTTTGCTCGTCTCATGGAGACTATCAATAATAGCTTTACACATTTAAAACTGTTATTTTCACAGAATTGGACATATCAAATTTCTCTCCAAAATAGCTAAAAACACTGCAGAGGTAATTGTAAAAATTCTATCCTGTTATAAATGAAGCCCACTGTTCCAAGAGAACATGTCGTTGTTCTAAAAAATCCGTTCGCATATAAGCTTTTGTCACTGAACTCCCAACTGAATGGGCAAGAACAGTTTCGGCAATCTCGAACGGTGTTGACGTTGTCTCTGCTATCCAATCCCGTAAACTTGAACGAAAACCATGGGGACGATAAGTCAAACCACAAACTGTCATATATTTTGCCATGGTGGCATCAGAAATGGGGTTACCTTTAAGACCAGAAAAGAGAAAACCATTCTTTTCAAAGGGGAGAGTTTTTTCAATAACTCTCAAAGCTTCACCACTTAGTGGCACGCGAAAGTCTGAAACTTTCCCTACAATACCTTTCATGTTTTCTTTTGGTATCGTCCATATATTTTTGTCAATTTGTTCAAGACGCAAATAGCGCAATGGATATGACCGTGCGCCTGTCAAAATCAATAACTTCAGTGCTAAATTTGAAAGGATCTTATCATCCAAGCTTTGATAAAATGCCGGAACCTCTTGCCATGGCATAGCAGGAATATTTGTTGATGTAGCACGTGGTTTTCCTAAAAGAGCGCGTGCTTTCATACAAGCCTGTAAATCAACATCTAAACCAAGAGCCGCAGCATATTTCAAGCAAATATTGATACGGTTAAGTGCTTTTCGCGCTGTGTCTGCTTTTTCATGCCAAAGGGGCGCGAGAACATTGCGAATGATATTGGCTGTTAATTTTTCTATAGGTAAATTACCTATGTGTGGAATCACGTGCAACTCTAGTGGAGAAAACCAGCGACCGTTTTTACCTTCATTTTTCAACTCTGCTTTTTTGCTTTCAAAAGCCGCTTTTGCAATTTCTTGAAAAATATTGCTTTGCTGTTTTAAAATAGTCTGTTCTCGAAAGACAATAGGATCATTGCCTTCTTTAAGAATATCACTATAATATCTTGTAAGCTCACGCGCTTCTTTTAAAGAGAGTTTCGTAACAGGACCAAGTCCCATTTCACGGCGCTTATTGTGGTGCGTATAGCGAAAAAACCAAGAGCGTGTATTGTCTTTTCGAACATTCAACCATAGCCCCGCCCCGTCACAATATTTACCCTGCGAGGACGTCTTTACGAATGATGCTGATAACCGATGAATCGCCCTCACTTAACGTCCCCTCTCGTCCACCTTTTCAAGCATTGCTCGTCCACCTTTTTGGGTCCACCTTTTAGACCACCTTTAATTTCTGATTTGAGATTTTTTCTTTAATACTTACTTTTTTTATTGAATCATAAAAAGCTATAGACATCAATATGCTCTTACACATCTTTATATACTTTGAATCTTGTTGCTAAAGCCTGATTCGCTCTCTGGGGGCACCATATGATTTTTTAATTACGTGTAGCTTATTCATTTTCCGATCCTTTTTAAATTCAGAAGAAGATAGAGCTGGGTGTGAATTTAAAAAACGTGTTATTTTTATCAAATTTCTTTTTTAATGCTTTAAATTCAGCCAATTCCTACCAAGGAAAATATTAGAGTTTAAGTTTCTAATGAATATACTAACAACTCCATAACATTGGCAAAATTATCCAGTGAGCCGTTATTAAAAGAATCAGAAAGTTTTTTGTAAAGTTTCTTTACACAAATATTTTCTTCAATAAAGCCACCTAATGCATCAGCCTTAACTTTACCAAAGATATAACCAAAGTCTTTTAAAGCTTTAACACGGTAAAGAGTGTGATTATAAAATACATGTGTTTCATTTATTAAAACAAATTCTTTTCTTTTAAAAGATTATAGCCTTCTATCTAACAGCGTTTTTTACTGTAAAATTCAAGTTATCTATCTGCTCAACTAAAAGAACTTTTATTGTTTAGCTTTTGTGCTTTTTTCAAAGAGATGTGGGCTTTCAAGAATAAGCTTTTCTCGTGCTTTCTGTAACTGTTTAATGACTTCATCAATCTTTGATGGAGAACAAAAAGATTCTTGGCTATTCAACAAATGCAGCCTCTCCTTTCCCTCATATAAACATTGCATCTGAGATTGAAGTATTCTAACTTCTTGAAAAAAAAGGCGTCCTGTTTCCTTAAAACCATTGTTAAGTGCAAAAAGTTGATCGGAAATGGATAGCAGAATTTGTTTTAAAAAACGCTCATTTTCTTGGCGTTTACGATATTCTAAAATAAGAGCATGGCTTATCTCATCTAACTGTTTTTTTGTAGAATCAATTTGACGCAATAAATTTGGTTTTTCCCCCATATCACCTTTTCTCACCTTCACAAGCATAGCATGAATATCTAACAACTTAATTGCGGAATGAGATAAATAATCAACAACTGTAGGCGTATTAACATAGCGTTTCCGTGCAATCATCACAAACTCACCTAATGACTGTTTTTTTACATTCATCCCGCTATTTATTTTTCATTTTACAAAGCCATTCTAAAGAAAGTGCTAAAAAATATTACCTCCAATGCATTATTCGATGTCCCCTTCTCTCTTTTCACTATCAACGTGGAATCCGTGGAGAGAGAAAACGTACAGGTGTATAAAGGATAAGATGTGTTGTTTTCTCCAACACACTACTACCGTCAGCAAGAAGGGCTTGACTAGGCGACAATTCTGTACCTTGCATAATTGTGGAAGCCAAAGAACCTTCCCGAGAAAGAGCCATCAACGTTGGCGAAGATGCAAAGACATTGTGTGCTCCCCCATCCACATGAGAGAAATCAAGAACAGCTATTCCATTTTTACGCAACATTTCAATATCTGAGCCATCGCCCACACGATGATGTCCACCCGTAAGACGTCCTGAAACCGCGAGAGCTTTATCCGCTCTAGATACTAAAATAGCTGTTGGCTGCGGAAGTTTTTTTATATCATTAAGTTGGCGCTCAAATACATCAACATCAATGTCTGGTGCCGCCATTAATAAACTTGTAATACGACGAATAGGCTTATATTTTTTCTGTAAGGCTAAAGTTCTAAATGATTCCATTATAACAAAATTGCCCATAGAATGCGCAATAACCGAAATCTGATCAGCATTGGTTTCACTAATAAGTGTTAAAAGCTCTATCAATCCGTCACGGGCAAAATTAGCACTGTCACGATCATAAATATAAAGAGGAACAGATCCGGCAGAAGGCCAAGAATAATGCACAGCGACAACATTTAAAGAATAATCGTGTGTAAACTGTGCTGTACGAAATGTACCGTCTGCAAAATTATTATTATACCCATGGATAAAAAGAAAAATTTCTCTTTTTCCTTTTGGCTTTTTTTCTAAAGCAGCATTTAATTGCTGTTTAAACTGTTCTTTATTATCGTATTTTTGCAATGCAACTGCTGCAAAATACTTATCATGCGTAGGTTTATACGCATTTATTTCAACAACTCCCTTTATATGTTGCTGAGGAATTCCTACGTCAACGCGATTGTAATGTACTTTATTTGATCGCTCTGCACCATAAGGTTGAGCGTAATTATTTTGCATCATACGACTTGTTGCAACATACACTGGAATGATGGCTTTTGGAGAAATCGGATTCCCTTCAACTTCCCTTTCTACTGCAGTCATAGAAGGAGTTGCATGCACTCCATGCCAAAGCACAGCGCGTGAATCACTACATGCTGACAATAAAGAAATACAAATAAGAAGTGTTAAATATCTCAAAATCATTATACTTCTCACTGCAACTTCACCCCCACCCTATAAAAATATAACATTTCAAATGCACAGATAAAGTAATAAAAAATGAAACATTATTAGCAACACATCAACAAATAACATACAAAAAAGATTTTTCTATAATGCCCGTAAATCCCCTCTCTCTACATAACTTCATCTCATTACAGAGAGACTCACTGCTAACTGGTGCGGTCGAGAAGACTCGAACTTCCACGGGTTGCCCCACAGCGACCTCAACGCTGCGCGTCTACCAATTCCGCCACGACCGCACGTGGGAAGAAAAACATTTTGGTTTTTAGCCTTTAACAAATCATAAAGAAAGGTACAAGCCAATTTTCTCTTTCTCATAATTTATTTTTTATCCGGACAATTTATAACTTAATAGAGATTACTAAAAATATGGACTTTACTACGATCTTTGAATCATCATCATAAAATGTGCTTGTGCAGCTTGATCTTTTTCATAATAACCATGAAAGTTTTTTGTAATTGTTGTAGAGCCCTGTTTTTGGATTCCTCTCATAGCCATACACATGTGCTCAGCCTCAATCAATACTGCTACACCATGAGGCTTCAGATACGTTTTTAACGCGTGAGCCACTTGCGCTGTCATAGCTTCTTGTGTTTGTAAACGACGAGAAAAAATATCTACAACACGTACAATTTTTGAAAGGCCAACAATTTTGTCATTAGGAAGATATGCTATATGTGCTTTCCCAATAATTGGGATCATATGATGCTCACAGTGTGAATAAAAAGGTATATTTTTTACGATTACGGCTTCATTGTATCCTGAAACCTCTTCAAAAACTGTACCTAAGATTTCTTTAACCGATTGACTATAACCACTAAAAAGCTCGCGATATGCCTTGGCTATACGTCTTGGAGTATCTAAAAGCCCTTCTCTATTTGGATTTTCCCCTATCCATAAGAGTAATGTACGAATCGCTTCTTCCACCTCTTCAATACTCGGACGCTTTTCTTCAGATAAAAAAGAATCCTTCGCGTCTTCTTTAACAACATTACGCATTCAAAAACTCCAAGCTTACTCTATACAAAGCATTTGCTCCATACCTATTTCATTTTGTATAATCTCTATATAAGCGAATTAAAAGTTTAAACAATCACGACTCTCAAAATTTCAGGTAATAGCGCATGATTGATAATATCTATAATGATAAAATACTTGAATATGCTGCACATATAGACAAAATTGGGCGTCTTAATAATCCTGATGCAACATCAAGAAAACATGCACACCTTTGTGGTTCGACAATCACTGTAGATTTAAAAGTGGAAAATGGTATTGTTACGGATTTTGCCCATGAAATACACGCATGTGTGCTAGGGCAAGCATCGGCTTCACTTTTAGCATCTCATATCATCGGACAAACAACACAAGATCTTAAAATATTGCGTGAAGTTATTTATCAAATGCTAACGCAAAATGGTCCTTCTCCTCAAGCTCCATTTGAGGATTTTTCTTGCTTACAGCCCATTAAAGACTATAAAATGCGCCATGCAGCAACACTACTACCCTTTGATGCAACGATAGACTGCATTCAAAAAATTGAAGAAAAATAAATGTTCAAATCACAATCTCGACAAAAAAAAATAACTCGAAATTACACAGGCACTTGGCAAAAAACACCTGGACGATTATTGGGTATTTTCTTAATACGTTTCTATCAAATAACACTTTCAAGTCTTATAGGCAATCAATGTCGCCATGCTCCGACTTGTTCAGAATATACATATGAAGCGATTGCACGCCATGGGCTTTGGGCTGGTGCATGGATGGGACTCTTTCGTATCATACGTTGTGGGCCCTTTGGAACAGATGGCTTTGATCCAGTACCTATTTCTCTTGGAAATTCTTGCTGTTTTTATAAACCTTGGCGTTACTGGAAAATTTCTGACAAACACAACAAATAATCCTTTTCTTTTTTCGTATGTATTGATAAAAAATCAGTCTATAAGCTTTTTACTCGATTTTCACAAAACCATCCGCAATCGTTAGCGGAATTGGATTAAAAGGGTGTTTTTATGTCTTGCTCTGTTTCTCTTTCTTTTCCTGATGGTTCAAAACGTAATTACCCCCCCGAAATGACTGGTTTGGAATTAGCAGAATCCATTTCTAAATCACTCGCAAAAAAAGCAGTTGCCTATAGTCTTGATGGTATCACGCGAGACTTATCGGATCCATTGGAACAATCTGGTCAAGTGGAGATTATTACCCGAGAAGATTCACGTGCTCTTGAGCTCATAAGGCATGATTGTGCCCATGTCCTTGCTGAAGCAGTGCAAGAACTCTTTCCTGAAACACAAGTAACAATAGGTCCTGTCATTGAAAATGGATTCTATTATGATTTTGCACGCCAACAACCTTTTACATTAGACGATCTCACCGTCATTGAAAAGAAAATGCGTGAAATCATCCAACGCAATAAACCTTTTAGAAAAGAAATTTGGTCTCGTGAAAAAGCCAGAAAAATTTTTTCTGAGAAAAAGGAATTTTATAAAGTTGAACTTATTGATAGCATTCCTGAAAATCAAGATTTAAAAATTTATTATCAAGGAAAATGGTTTGATCTTTGCCGCGGACCGCACATGCAATCTACAGGGCAAATTGGAACTGCTTTCAAATTAATGAAAGTCGCAGGAGCTTATTGGCGTGGCGATGCCAATAATCCAATGCTCACAAGAATTTATGGAACAGCATTTGCAAATGAAAATGACTTAAAAGCCTACCTCCATATGCTAGAAGAAGCTGAAAAACGTGATCATCGCCGCTTGGGACGTGAAATGGACTTATTTCATTTTCAAGAAGAAGGGCCAGGAATGATTTTTTGGCACAAAAAAGGTTGGAAAATGTTCCAAAATTTGATCAACTATATGCGTAGACGCCTTGATGATCATCAATACGCTGAAGTTAATGCACCACAAGTTCTCGATAGGTCACTCTGGGAAATATCTGGCCATTGGGGCTGGTATAAGGAGAATATGTTCAAAGTAATTCCAGCAGCAGAAGATTCAGATCATGGGAATGTTTATGCCCTTAAACCAATGAATTGCCCTGGTCATGTGCAAATTTTTAAACATGGTTTAAAATCTTATCGTGATTTGCCTATTAGACTTGCTGAGTTTGGACTTGTTCATCGTTATGAGCCTTCGGGCTCTTTACATGGTCTTATGCGTGTGCGTGGTTTTACGCAAGATGATGCGCATATTTTTTGTACTGATGAACAATTAGCCGATGAATGTCTCAGTATTAATGATCTTATTTTATCAACTTATGCTGATTTTGGTTTTAAAGAAATCAGTCTTAAGCTTTCAACACGTCCAGAAAAACGAGTTGGGTCTGATGCATTATGGGATCATGCAGAAAGTATCATGGAATCTGTTCTTAAAACGATTGAAACAAAATTTGCAGGACAAATCAAAACAAGCATCCTTCCAGGTGAAGGAGCATTTTATGGTCCAAAATTTGAATATACATTAAAGGATGCTATCGGTCGTGAATGGCAATGTGGAACAACACAAATAGACTTTAATCTCCCTGAACGTTTTGGTGCATTCTATATTGATAAAGATTCAGAAAAACGTCAACCTGTTATGATCCACCGCGCTATTTTTGGATCAATGGAGCGTTTTCTTGGTATATTAATCGAAAATTTTGCTGGACATATGCCACTCTGGCTTGCTCCTGAACAAGTTGTTGTTGCAACAATTACGTCCGAAGCAAATGAATATGCCCAAAAAATAACGGCAAAACTTAGAGCTATTGGGCTTTCCGCAACAATAGATCTCCGCAATGAAAAAATTAACTATAAAATACGAGAACATTCGTTACAAAAAGTCCCCGTAATTTTGGTATGTGGTAAACGTGAAGCTGAAACAAACAGCGTAAATATGCGCCGCTTAGGAAGTACAAATAAAACCCTTTTATCTGTAGAAGATGTGATTAAGCAACTCTCAAATGAAGCAACACCTCCAGATTTGCAGCGTGTAATAAATGCATAACATCACAGAAGATGGTAATACGTTAATTTTTTACTATAAATCTTCAATTTTTGTACAAAACGAAATGATTTGATATTGTAGTGCATTTTTGTTTCATGCACAATTATCTATTACCAGAAAGAATCACGTGATCACTCTCTACAGAGTGGATTGGTGAAAAAGTTGAATGTAAGCTATAAGCTGTTTAAATGAAAAAATCATAGACAATTGAATATTAATAATAACATTAATCTTTTACCTTTGTAATGAAAAGATGGCGCTATTATCATGGATAGATCATTACGATAATTATAGCAACATCAAGCAAGAAGACGGAAAACAAGATCATATTTATTAATAAAAAATATGTAAAATTAGCTGAACAATGATATGTCTTGTTCGTAAAATAAGACCTTATAAAAAATACAACATATTGATTTATAATAATAATATATCGTTATTCATATTAAATAAGGTTTCGAATATCATAGGACTCTCTCATTTTAAATATGTTTATGTTGAATCTATCAAAATCATTCGCTTGCACGAAATAAGTGAAATGAGTGTGTGGATAAAAATTATTGAGAAAGGACTTTAAAATGCTCACAATAAACCGCCTCAAGTGCTAAAATTGTTGCAATCATTGAGGGCAAGCTAAACTATAATGATGATGCCGACTTGCTCTTTCATAAGTGTAAAAATAGCGGTACTCAACGGGTTTAGCATTATATGATTCACGAGGAATCATGATAAAATAAGCTTAAGGAGCCTTAAGAAACATCTCTTTAAAACAAGCATATAAATTGGTAAACCAATAGCATTCTATATCCTGCAATCTACACTGATGAGATATTGCCTTAACTTTTATAAAGTCAAATCAGAGAAAAATGGCAAAAATCAGCGTTTATTCTTTCCCCTCTTCATATTTTACCAAATTGAAAACTCTTATAAAAAACTCATTAAATATACACATACGATACATTACTATTCGTTGAACGTATAAAACTCTGGGCACACCCATAAAACGTCTAAATATCTACGAAACACATATAAAATAAAAAATATTATTGTTATCGTGCTCTATCAAGAACACGCTTACATTCAATGAGTTCAAACAGGATTTCTTGCAACAATGCTTTATCAGTTTTATCTTTGTAAAGATTCACAGAACCGACAGATGTTTCTTCTTCATTCCTCATGAAACTCAAAAGCCCAAAAGAAGATTTCTTAGGCTTATTGCTAGCATTTTCAGAAGTTTGTCCTGCATGTTTCTTCTCTATGACCACATTCATAGCATCAAGATCACCATTACCCAATGCAGTCACAAAAGCAACACCATTTTCTTTCAAAAGGCGTTGCACACCTTTTATCGTATAACCCTGATCATATAATAACTGCTTAATACCATTGAGCAAATCAACATCGACCGGACGATAATAGCGCCTTCCTCCCCCACGTTTCATTGGTTTAATCTGCCTAAAACGTGTTTCCCAGAATCTTAAGACATGCTGCGGCAGCTCCAATAACTCGGCTACTTCGCTAATTGTGCGAAAAGCATCAGAGCTTTTATCCATTTTGCAACACCTTATTTAAAACAAAATAAATTACTTTACAATGACTCATTCTGTCTCAATTTCTCAACAAGATTAGTCAAAAATAAGACCATCATTGACGACTTACACAACTGTCTTTTTCTAAAAAACAAAGACCCTTATTTTATCATTTTTTTAACAAATACTAAACATACCATGGCATTCATTTGTAAGAATCATTTTTTCTGTCTTGCACGATGCGAATCTAAAATTCTCTGTTTAAGGACATTGGCAGCCTTAAACGTCACAACACGTCGCGGCGGAATAGGTGCTTCAACACCTGTTTTTGGATTGCGTCCAACACGTTCATTTTTACTGCGAACCTGAAAAGTTGCAAAAGAGGATAATTTAACCGCTTCACCTCTTACAAGTGAGTTGCAAATCTCATCCAAAACCAATTCGACTAAAGCTGCTGATTCAGTATGTGACAAGCCCACTCTTTTACAAACTACGCTCGCTAAATCTGCACGCGTTACTGTCTTACTTGTCATTATAACCACCTATTAAAATATTAAAAATTACAAAATGACTTATACGTTTTCTTGAAATATGGTCAAGTAGCCATAATTTACCAACGAATAAGAATTGCTCCCCATGTAAATCCACCTCCCATGGCCTCTAACATGATAAGATCTCCTTCTTTTATTTTTCCATCGCAAACAGCTGTTGTTAAAGCCAACGGAACTGATGCCGCAGACGTATTACCATGTTGATCAACGGTAATCACAACTTTATCTAGTGAAATTCCCAGTTTTTTAGCAGATGCTTCAATAATGCGCTTATTAGCCTGATGAGGTACGAACCAATCTAGTTGTGAAGAATCCATACCTGCAGCTGCAAAACAATCATCAACCACATCCGTTATCATACCAACAGCATATTTAAAAACTTCTCGTCCTTCCATACGCAAATAGCCTGTCGTTTGTGTTGTTGAAGGTCCACCATCAACATATAGCTTATCTATATAAGCACCATTAGAGCGCAATTTCGCAGACAATATACCACGCTCAAAAGCAATACCCCCCTCAATTTCTTGTGCTTCCAAAATAGCAGCACCCGCACCATCACCAAACAAAACACATGTCGTACGATCTTCCCAATCTAAAATCCGAGAAAATGTATCGGATCCAATAACTAAAATTCTTTTAGCCGCTCCACACCGTAAATAAGAATCTCCTGTTGTTAAAGCAAAAATAAAACCAGAGCAAACAGCTTGAATATCAAAAGCAAATCCATGGCTCATTCCCAAAGCACACTGAATTTCAACAGCAGAAGCAGGAAAAGTACGATTCGGGGTGGATGTTGCTAAAATAATACAATCAATGTCTTTTATTGTTAAACCAGCATTTGTAAGTGCTGCTTGCGCAGCCTCAACTCCTAAAGAAACAGTTGTTTCATTTTCACTGGCAATATAACGTTGGCGTATTCCTGTACGCTGAACAATCCATGAATCTGACGTTTCAACAAACTTTGCAATCTCATCATTTGATAAACTTCTCTTCGGCAAAGCACTTCCTACACCACGTATAATTGACCGAATCATTCAGCTCTTACCTTTTCTTCAATTTTTTCATTTCTATTATAAGAGCTTATCATAAGGACTCTCCATTCACTGTCTCTTCACCTTCTTGATCAAAAAGTGTTTCTTTATTCTCATGAAACCGTCGCAAATCAGCTGTTATTTTTTTCAAAAGTCCATTATTAACCATCTCATAACCAACGCGGATAGCAGAAGCAAAACCGTTAGCATTAGCACTCCCATGGCTTTTGATCACAACACCATTCAACCCCAAAAGCACTCCTCCATTCACCCTCTCGGGATCCATTTTGTGTTTCAGCGTACGAAAAGCACCCCGCGATAAAAAATAACCAAGAGATGTTAAAAAAGAACTGCGCAGTGCAGAGTTTAAAATCTCTCCTATCTGTCGCGCGGTTCCTTCTGCGGTTTTTAAAGCAATATTACCAGAAAACCCCTCTGTTACAACAACATCGACTGTTCCTTTTCCAATGTCATTGCCCTCAATAAATCCTTTATATTCCAATCCTTCTAATTGCACTTCACGCAATATCATTCCTGCTTTTTTTATTTCATAAAGTCCTTTAACCTCTTCCACCCCCACATTTAAAAGCCCAACACTTGGTCTTTCAGTGTGATATAAAGCGCGAAACATACCCGCTCCCATAACCGCCAAATCAACCAACTGACTAGCAGAGGCACCAATTGTTGCTCCAATATCTAAAACGATACTCTCACTGCGAAGTGTTGGCCAGATACCCGCAATACCAGGACGTTCAGCCTCTGCTAGCATTTTCAAACAAAAATAAGACATGGCCATAAGTGCACCCGTATTACCAGCAGAAATGCAAGCATCAGCTTCACCATTTTTTACCGCTTCAATGGCGTACCACATTGATGATTTACCACGTCCATTACGAAGTGCTTGGCTTGGCTTTTCATCCATGCGTGTATAACTTTCTGTAGGGCAAAAGCGCGATACAGAATCCAAACAAGGGTATTTTTTTAAAACCGGACGAACGTCCTCCTCTATTCCATAAAACAGAAAATAAATATTTGATAAATATTTTTGTACAATTGCTGCTCCTGCAATAGCTGCTTCTGGACCGTAATCACCGCCCATGACATCCACAGAAATTCTAATCACGCTTGCATATCCCACATCTTTTCATTTACATCTTTAAACACATATTATGATTTTTGGCTCCTGAACACTCACAAAGCAAATCTTGCAAAAATCGCTCCGCAGAAAATACCGTTTAGCATACAATAGATATTTTTTTTATGTTTTTACAATCACTTCCAATTTTTCAAAACAGAAAATGGCGAGAATTTTTGCTCTGCTTCTTCTAAATTTTCAACCATATCCATCTTTATCCCCTCTTTACGTGGATAATGATTAATAGACAACTCAAAAAACTCTTCCATGATTGCACCAATATCAATTTTATCATCATAAAACACTTCAGGAGTATCAAGCCCCTCCACATCTAAAAACAATTCCCCTGTATCCTCTGATGTTTTCGGCTTCATCAAATTTGAATCTTCAGGAACAAAAACAACCTCAATATTTTCACAAAGGATATTTTCTAATGGTTCTAATGTAACAACACATAACTGTAGTATGCGCGCTTGCAACAGACCTTTTATACGCACTCCGCGTTTTTTCCACGGGAAAATATGGAAATTTCCCTCACAAGATTTTACTTCAATTAAATCATGGTTCTGAGCTAAATGTGTACATTCTTTTTTGTTTGCACAAAAATGAACCCTTATACCTTTAGCAGGTAGAGAACGTACGGATATTGGATAAGCCAAAGCAAATGTCATTTGAGGAACATTTTGAACATTCATTGACAACTCCCAAACATAAAAACGCATAAAATACTGTGTTTTTATTTATCTCAAGTATTCATGCATTTTTTTCTTTTCTAAAGAAATTCTATATGGCATAATTTGCTTTATAACAGGGAAACTCAGTGTAAGCTACGGTAGATTAAGCTAAAAAGAAAAAACTTGAGGTTGCCTTCTTGTCCTACACCTCAGTATAAAAAGGAGATATCATTGTTTCAAATGCCTCACATAATAGCCTTAATCAAACGTAAATTATTGATTGGTCTATCAATAGCAAGCATAGGAATGCTTGCGGGATGTAGTCTTCTCGATTCTTCAGGTTCGAGCCAAATTTATAGAGAGGGCTATGTTCTTGATAAAAATGCTTTAAGTTCTATTGCTATTGGCTCAAGTCAAGAGCAAGTTCTTTTAACTTTAGGGACCCCTTCATTAAAAACAAAATATGATAATGAAGTTTTTTATTACATCTCACAGACACGCTATCGTGGGATGCAGTTTATGAAAACAAAGATTATTGATCGCAAAGTTTTAGCCATTTACTTCAATAAAAATAATCAGGTTGCAAAAGTTGCTAATTACGGATTACAAGACGGTCAAGTATTTGATTTTATTACACAAACAACGCCAACTGTAACAAAAGAACATCCTTTCTTAATTCAAATTATAAAAGGCCCTGCGAATTTGCCACCCCATAACTAAATCATATAGTCTACATACCGTCTCAATATTATTAGGTCTGATACTATCAGACCTAATAATAGGGGGGATTTTTAGCTCTTATAGGCGGACTTTTTTTGCCATACTGTCGAGAACTGCATTAACAAGTTTTGGCTCATCACCTTCAAAAAACGCCTTCGCTATGTCAACATATTCATTCATGACAACCGCAACAGGAACATCTTTACGGTTGATCAACTCCCATAAACCTGCTCGTAAAATTGCTCGCAATATAGAATCAAGACGTGAAAGAGACCACTCAGCAGAAAGCTGTTGATGAAGCAGAGGATCAAGCTGCTTTTGATCTTTTACAACACCCATTATAATAGCCAAAAACCATTGAAAATCAGCTTCAAGATACTGGTCTCCATCGATATCTTTTCCCAAACGATAAGCTTCATACTCAGCTGCTGTTTCCATAACCCCCGAACCCACAATATCCATTTGATAGAGGGCTTGAACTGCAGCGAGTCTTGCTGCTCCACGTTTATTGGCTGAACGCGGAAAATGTCTGCTTTTTATATCAGCCATATTTAACGATTATCTCCAAATCTCTTTTTTAGAGCGATCATACATAAAGCAGCTTCAGCCGCAAAACCACCTTTATTTTTGTCATCTAGTTTTGCACGCACCCATGCTTGTTCTTCGTTTTCAACAGTCAAAATACCATTTCCAATAGCCAAATGCTGATGAACAGTTAAATCCATCAATGCACGACAAGAATCATTAGCAACAATTTCAAAGTGATATGTTTCGCCCCGAATAACACAACCAAGAGCAACATAACCATCATAAGATATGTTATTTTGTTCAGCAAAAGCTATTGCACTTGGTATTTCTAATGCTCCAGGAACCGTTACAACATCATAACTTGCTTCAGCTTTTTGCAAAGTATTCACTGCACCTCTCAAAAGCGCATCAGAAATCCCCTCATAAAAACGTGCTTCAACAATCAATACGTGAGGCTTTTTACGTATCTCTTTCTTCATAATGGAATTCCACAAAAACGAATCAAAAAAAATCAAGGTTATAAAGCATAAAATTCTGAAAACGATCAATAGAGTTTTGGCTTATTCATCTTCTCTTTTTAAAGCAAAAAGTTTCGCAGCATAACGAGCAAGTTGATCAATTTCCAAATTGACCCGATCTCCAATTCTAGCTTGTCCCCACGTTGTCATTTCGAGTGTATGGCGAATAATAAGAACATCAAAAACACAATCCTCAACACCATTAACAGTCAAAGATGTCCCATTAAGTGCAATAGATCCCTTATTGACAATGAAAGGCATAAATTGTCTTGCAACTTTTAAATAAAAACGAATTGCATCCCCTTCATTTTTTTGATCAATAATTTCAGCCAAACCATCAATATGACCAGAAACCAAATGTCCTCCCATTTCATCACCTAATCGAAGCGAACGTTCCAAATTAACAAAAGTTCCTTTTGTCCATTGTGCAAGATTACTCAAACGCAATGCTTCTTCCCATGCTTCTACAGCAAACCAACCAGCAGTCGCTTGTTGTACCCCCCGCTCTACAATTGTCAGACAAATCCCTGAACACGCAATCGATGCACCAATTTCCAAACTCTGTATGTCATAGCGTGTAGAAATATCTAAACGCACCCCTTGCTTTAAAGGTTGTACATCTTCAACACAACCGATGTCTGTTATAATCCCTGTGAACATAATGTCTTACGTCTCCATTTATAAAAACGGTCATTTCCAAACATTCTTGATTCAACCTTATGAAATTGCGAAAGATAATTTCCAAAATGAGGGGCTTCAACACGACCTTCGCCTAAAATAACGGGTGCATAAAAACATATCAAATGATCCACACAACCAGCATTTAAAAACGTTTCCCCTGTCTTTACGCCCCCTTCCAATAAAACACTATTAATCCCATGTTTATAAAGCATCTGTAAAAGAGCAAAGGGTTCTACACAACCATTGTTCATCTCTACCGAATAAACAGACACACCATATTGCTCCAATGCATTTTTTTTGCTTTTCTTTGAAAGATCCACATCACAAATAACCCATGTAGGAATTTTCATGGCTGTTTGGACAACTTTTGCATCAAGGGGGATAGATAAATCTGCATCCAAAATAATACGAATTGGTGAGCGCACCTCCATCCCTGGCAAGCGGCAATTGAGTTGTGGATCATCTGCTAATATAGTACCAATACCAACGAGGATAGCATTATTTTGAGCACGTAGAATATGCGTATGGGCATGAGAAAGTGTTCCACTAATTTTTACGCTGCCCTTTTCTCTTTTTCCAACACCATTATCAGCAGAAATTGCCATTTTAAAAGTGACCGCACAGCGTTGTATCTTCCTTATGCACCAATGTGTCCATAAAGATTCAAAAGCCTCTTCAGCTAAAATGCCCTCAACCACTTCAATACCCGCTGCTCGCAAAAGAGCAATACCATGACCATCAACACGCTTGTCACAATCAGTCAGCGCAACAACAACTCGAGAAACACCTGAATCAATGAGTGCATTCACACACGGCGAAGTTTTTCCATAATGCGCACAAGGTTCTAAAGTAACATAAGCAGTCGCTCCTTGAGCTAAAGAACCAGCCATATGTAAAGCTTGCACTTCCGCATGAGGACTCCCATGAATAGCTGTTACGCCATAGCCAACAATAAATGCCCCCGCACTATTATCGTTTCGCACAATTAACGTACCAACGGAAGGATTTTCACCTGTAAGACCGACATGACGTTCTGCTAAACGAATAGCTGCAGCCATAAACCGTTCATCTTGCACTTTTTTATTCATCAAAACGAGATTCTGTATCCGCGATACCCTTTGACAATTCATCTATAACATCGTGAAAATCGCTTGCATTACGAAAATCTCGATACACAGAAGCAAAACGAATATAAGCAATATCATCAATTCTTTTCAATGCTTCCATCACAAGATGTCCAATTTTTTCTGAAGCAATCTCTGGTTCTCCCAAACTTTCAAGCTGGCGCACAATGCCAGAAATTGCTCGTTCAATATGATCAGGATCAATATTGCGCTTACGTACAGCCACATCAACTGAACGCATTAACTTATCACGATTGAATGGTTCACATCGTCCACTTTTTTTAGCAACCAAGAGCTCACGCAACTGAACACGTTCAAAAGTTGTAAAACGACCACCACAAACGGAACACACACGGCGGCGGCGAATCACTGCCCCCTCTTCTGCTGGACGTGAATCTTTAACCTGTGTATCCTCATATTGGCAGTAAGGACAGCGCATCTTTTGTGTCCTTAACGAGTACTAAGATAAGAGTAAAGAGGAAATTGACTCGTTATATCTTTTACCTTTTTCTCAACAGCCATTTCAACGGCATAATTATCTTCATCACTTTTTGCGCTCCGAAGACCATCAAGAACTTCTGAAACCAGATGACCAACTTGAATAAACTCTTTTTCTAAAAAACCACGTGTTGTGGCAGCAGGTGATCCCAAGCGAATTCCCGATGTTATAGATGGCGTTTCAGGATCAAAAGGAATACCATTCTTATTGCAGGTAATATGAGCGCGCCCCAAAGCCAATTCAGCACGTTTACCTGTTAGATTTTTGGAACGTAAATCAACCAACAACAAATGATTATCTGTACCACCAGAAACAATATTAAAACCATTACTCTGTAATATTTTTGCTAAAGTTTTCGCATTAGCGACCACATTGGCACTGTAACTCTTGAAAGAGGGACGCAAAGCCTCCTCAAATGCAACAGCCTTTGCGGCAATTACATGCATTAAAGGACCACCTTGAAGACCAGGAAAAATTGCAGAATTAACTTTTCTGGATAAAGACTCATCATTTGTCAATATTAAACCACCACGAGGACCTCGAAGCGACTTATGTGTTGTTGTTGTTACAATATGCGCATGTGGAACAGGTGAAGGATGCACGCCACCAGCAACAAGACCGGCAATATGAGACATATCAACGAGTAAATGAGCACCTATCTCATCTGCAATTTCACGGAATCGTTTCCAATCCCATAACCGTGGATAAGATGAGCCACCCGCTATAATAAGTTTGGGCTTACGTTCTTTTGCAAGCTGCTCAACCTCATCCATATCAATAATCTGATCTTCTTGACGCACACCATAGGAAACAACATCAAACCATTTTCCTGACATATTAACAGATGAACCATGCGTAAGGTGACCACCAGCATTTAAGTCTAATCCCATAAATGTATCACCAGGCTGAAGTAAAGCTAAAAAGACAGCTTGATTCATTTGGCTACCAGAATTAGGCTGTACATTCGCAAAAGCAGCACCAAAAAGCTGTTTTGCCCTTTCAATGGCTAAATCTTCAACGACATCAACAAATTGACACCCACCATAGTAGCGCTTTCTTGGATAACCTTCTGCATACTTATTAGTTAAAACAGACCCCTGCGCTTCAAGGACCGCTCTTGAAACAATATTCTCTGAAGCAATCAGCTCAATTTCATGTTGTTGACGCTCAAACTCCCCTCTAATTGCATCAAAGATTGCACCATCAACAGTTTGTAAATTATCATTAAAAAAGCGCTTTTCTGCGTCACTTGCTTGCTGGGTCATAAAACACGTTCCTAACATAAAAAAATAAAGTCACTGAACGATAACACAGCAAACCATGCAAACCAAACATTTTAAACCACTTACACTCAAAAATAATGATGCAAATATTTATCTTACTCTTTGTTATAAAAACAGCGAAAAACTTCCCTCTTAAGAATGGTGAAAAATGAGATTACATTTCTTTTTTTACACTCTTATTTGTTTACACCTTTTACAAAAGGTATCTATAATCTAAAGAAATTCAATAATTTAATGATTAAAAATAATTTATAATGTGAAAAGCTGAATATAATAGGCAAAGTTAATACAAGGCAAATAAGAATGCTAACCAAAGTTTTTATTGATGGTGAACATGGTACAACCGGACTACAAATACAAAAACGCTTAGAAAGGCGTACAGATTTAAAACTACTCTCTCTTGCTCATAAAGATCGCCATAATGTTCATCTGCGACAAGACTATCTTAATCAAGCCGATATTGCTGTTTTGTGTCTTCCAGATGATGCTGCACGCGAAACAGTTCATTGGCTTAAAAAAAATAAAAACATTAGGATTATTGATAGCTCGACAGCCCACCGTGTTGCACCAGACTGGGTTTACGGTTTTCCTGAAATGACAGCAGGACAAAGAAAGCGCATCCAAGCAGCACATTATGTAACCAATCCCGGATGCTATCCTACCGGTGCCATTAGTTTGATTCGCCCACTCCGTGAAGCAGGACTGCTAGACGCCTATTACCCCATCTCGATTAATGCAATCTCCGGCTATACTGGTGGTGGAAAACAGTTGATTTTACAAATGGAAAATCAATCTCAACAAAATATTCAGGACAATTATTTTATATATGGTCTTAATCTTGAACACAAACATGTGCCAGAAATTAAAATTTATGGACAAATCAACCAAACCCCAATTTTTATACCAAGTGTTGGTCGTTTTCCCCAAGGAATGATTGTGAATCTTCCTCTGCATCGCCATTTATTCACAAAATCAGCAAACTGTTCTGATTTGCGCGAAATTCTCGCAAACCATTACGATGGACAAAATACCATTTTAGTTGCATCACAAGAAGAAACTGCTTCACTTCAAAGACTTAATCCAGAGTGTTTAGCCAATAAAGATAATATGAAACTGTTCGTATTTGGAAATGATCGTGAAGGTATTTTTAATCTCAGCGCCATATTCGATAATTTAGGAAAAGGCGCATCAGCTGCGGCTATCCAGAACCTCGACTTAATGCTTTCAAGCGACTAAAACTCCCTAAATACAAACTTTTACTCAACAACGCGATATGCCCCTTTCGTTGCTCGCCAGTGCGCAACCGCAAAACACAACACTGCTAGTGCCATACTTTGGTGAATGAGCCCTAAACTTATTGGAACCTCATGTAACAGTGTTAAGATACCCAAGAGTGCTTGGATAATAATCATAACACAGATAAGAAATGCACGACGAGAATGGGTTGAATGTGGAATGTTTTTTTGTACATAGAAAGCATGAATAACTGAGACAATAAATAAAAAATAAGCAAAAAACCGATGAATAAATTGAACCATTAAGGAATTTTCGAATAAATTGAGCCAAACAGGACGAAGCTGCAACAATCCATCAGGAATAATCTGCCCATCCATAAGAGGCCATGTATTATAGACTTTTCCAGCATGAAGCCCTGCAACCAAAGCTCCAAAATAAATCTCTATCAAGACGAGAACAACAAGCCAAGCTGCAAAATATTGCACCTTTTGATTTGCTGGCTTTTCTGAGTATTCTGCAAGTCCTCGAGATAAATAAGTAACAAAAACAATAACAAAACATGCCGTTATAAGATGAAATGCCAAACGATATTGGCTCACACTTGTTAAATTGCTTTGCCCAATCCCTGAAGCAACCATCCACCAACCAATAAAGCCTTGAAAGGCGATAAGAATAGGCACGATAATAAGCGGGAGTAAGATATTTTTTTCAACACGCTTAGTCGCCCAAAACCAAATGAGCCCCAATAAAGCAACAAGACCAACAAGACGCCCAAGAACACGATGCGCCCATTCCCACCAAAAAATGACCTTAAAAGCACTTAAGGTCATATCAGGATTAAGCAGCTTATATTGCGCTATCTGTTGATATTTTAAAAATTCCTCTTGCCATTGATCCACACCAATCGGTGGAATAACGCCGTGTATTGGCTTCCATTCCGTTATAGATAATCCTGATCCCGTCAAACGAGTAGCACCACCTACTAAGACAATTGCTAAACAAAGCAATAAAATAGAGTAAAGCCACACCTGTATTTGTTTTCTATTTTTCTTTTGCACGGGCGTTAAAATGCTATTGTTTAATCTCTTTACTGCCATCTCTGATTGCCCCACGCTTCTCTCCAACTACAATGCATTTTAAAATTTAAACATCAAATCTTTGTGTATTTTAGTATGTACTATAACTTTAGCAAAAAACAAGCGTACTACTATAACATGTGATACATATTTCTTTTTTACGAAGTTTATGATGCAACAACGCGATAAACAGTCTTTGGAAAGCTGCTTACCATCCGCATCATCCATTCTTGTTCATTAAGAACAGTATTACAAATATAATAGTCTGTTAGCTCTGCAAATTGCTCAAATCCATATTTTGGTTCGCTTGCCATCTCAAGGATGATAAAGTCATATTCTTTTTTAAATTCTTGTAATATATGAGAAATGTCATTTGAAAAATCTTGTGCAGAAATAGCACTTGTTAACCCCTGAGGAAGAATATCAACCCCCGTATCATAATCACGGTAAATAACATCATGCAACTGGGCATTGCCCGTTAAAATATCACTCAGTCCGCGATGTGGACCAATGACCTTCTCTATTTGTTGACCAGAAATATCGACCAACAAAATTGTTTTGTTCTCTTTTGTGAGATGAAGTGAAAGCTTTGCCGCTGTCCGTGCAGCCTCTGGTCCAATGATTGAAATAATGGTCGAAGCACGCCATTTCAAAACATCAGATAATCCCTCTATCGTAATAAAAGCTTCAAGATTTTTCATTTCTTGAGAGACTAAAATACTCTCGTTCTTCTTAAGAGCATTTTCTTTTGATCTCAAATCCTCTTCTGAAGGTTGA
Source organism: Bartonella sp. MR63HLJHH (assembly GCF_042194155.1). Taxonomy (NCBI): domain Bacteria; kingdom Pseudomonadati; phylum Pseudomonadota; class Alphaproteobacteria; order Hyphomicrobiales; family Bartonellaceae; genus Bartonella; species Bartonella sp. MR63HLJHH. The sequence continues at coordinate 29,845 of NZ_JBHIMN010000011.1, read as the reverse complement.
TCTTTTTTGCTTTTAAAGCACGGATAAAATAACAATATTCCTAGTAAAAGAGTAAGGAAGCTAGCCAATGCACTCACAAAAATATTTTTTCCATAAAGAGCCATAAAAGAAATTGGTGCTAACGTTGTTGGCATAACCACGTGGATATTTGTGTTTTGTAAAAGAAGAGGATCATCACTCAATCTCCGATATGAACCAATAATTTTTTCTCTTCGTTGAGCAGAGTTACTCATCGCTTTATTTTGTGCATCGACTGCTGCTTTTATTTTATTTTCAAACTCGTTAAATATTTCATTCAAAGATTGGGATTGATCTTTTACAAAAAAGTTCATTCTTTTTTTGAGCTGTTTTTCTAATTCCGTTGCAATAACCTCATCTGAATGAACTTGATAAACAATTTGTAAAATTTTATTTTTTAATTGATGAGAAACTGTCTCTAATTCTGCAGTCATTGCTTTAATTTGAGGATGTGTCCACCCCAATTGCGCCGCCATATGTGCTCTTTGCGTTTCCAAAAGATCGCGTTTAGATTCCAGAGCAACAATTGCTGAATTACCTGCAATAAATGATAAAGACAATAAAGACTGTCCCTTTTCACGCATCATGTTAATCATTGAATTCAAACTTGTTAAATGAATACGCTTTAAAGTTGCTTCCGTTAATTGCATAGAAAGATCATGAAGCTCTGTTTGTTTTACACCATGCTGAATAAAAGACTCAACAGATATACGAAATCCCTGCACGATATTAACGATTGCAGTATTATCATATTGTTTGTCTTCTAATTTATCATTTAACAAGAATTGTTTCTGTTTTATGATTGCTTGTGAAAATGCGGAAAACCAAGTTTCCAACCCACGTTGAGCTGCTTCAAGTGTCTCAGCTTCAAAAGTAAGATCGATAAAATCACCATTACGCGATAAACGGATATTTTCATGATTTTTTTTCTTATTAAAAGCACTTAAAGAAAATTGCGAATCATTGAAGAACATAGGCTGTGCAAACAAAAAGGCGATAACATTGTCTTGCTTTTTGATTGGTAACGGTTTTCCTACAGAATCAGATAATGAAAATATTAAAGTTGCTTGGTAACCACGGGGCTGGAAAAAATAATACAACCAAATCAAAGATATACATAGCATTTGTAATAGCAAAACAATTAAAATGCTTCGCCATACGGTACGTACGAATAGTCTTTTATTACACTTAAGACTCATCTTTATTTTAACCAGCAAAATACTTCTTCATATTGTTTTATTAAGAGAAAGTAGTAACTATCCTCTTAACTTGCTGTCATATTATTTTCAGATAATAAAAACATAAAATTTAAGCACAAATGTTCAGCAATAGCTTTAAAGAACTTAATTCATATTTTTTTTGATGTTCTCTAATTGTTTTTTTGCTTCAGAAGTAATAACGGCTCTAATGGTAACAGACCCATCATCATGTCCTTCTTGCATTATTTCCGCAGAGTTTTCATAAAACCAATCGATAAGCGACATTTCATGAGGTTGTAAAAGATATTCAATGCTTTGCACCTCTCCAAAAATTCGCTTTTCAATGGCTCTTAATAATTGATCGAGTCCATCCCCCTTAAGTGCTGATACCATGAGAGCAGGATTTAATCGTGTTTTTGCGCTTGTTTGTAAAACATTCAATACCTGCTCATCCAACATATCAATCTTATTCCAAACTTCTATGATATGCTCCATATCATCAACATCGATATCAAGACTTGAAAGCACTTCTAAAACATCTTGAGCATGGGCACGATGATCCAAATCTGACATATCTCTTACATGAAGAATGAGATCCGCTTCAACCACTTCTTCAAGGGTTGCTCTAAAAGCTGCAATCAAATTTGTTGGCAAGTTAGAAATAAACCCTACAGTATCAGACAAAAGAATAGTTTTTCCATGGGGAAGAACAACTTTGCGCAAAGTCGGATCAAGCGTAGCAAATAACATATTCTTTGCTAAAACATCTGCACCGCTTAAACGGTTAAAGAGAGTTGATTTTCCTGTATTCGTATATCCTACCAGTGCCACAACAGGATAAGATGTTTTTTTCCTTTTTGCTCTATGAAGTGCACGTGTTTTAATAACCGTTTCCAATTCGCGGCGAATACGAATAATTTTCTCTTGTAAAAGACGCCTATCTGCTTCAATTTGCGTTTCACCAGGTCCACCTAAGAAGCCACGCCCCCCCCGTTGCCTTTCCAAGTGCGTCCAACTACGCACAAGTCGCCCTTTTTGATAGGACAAATGCGCTAACTCTACTTGCAAAACTCCTTCTTTTGTTCGTGCACGATCCCCAAAAATTTCAAGAATCAAAGCCGTTCTATCGATAACTTTGCAATTCCATAATTTTTCTAAATTACGCTGCTGTACTGGTGTTAAAAAGTGATCTACAATCGCAAGCTCAATAGAATATTCATCTATGTAACAGGTTAACGCATCTACTTTACCTTTTCCAAAGAGAGTTGCAGAGCGAGGCGTTGCAATATTAATCGTTTCATAATTAACAACTTCTAACCTTATAGCACGCGCTAAGCCTAATGATTCTTTAACACGAGAAGATATAGAACACTCTCTCAAAGAGCTTTCACTTCTATTTTCTTGAAAAATCGGTATCAAAACAAGTGCGCGCACCTGTCCTGTATTCTGCGAAAATATCCCTCCTAATCTCTCATTTTCATTTATCATAGCAATCTAAGTACTTTTGAAATGGGATAAGAGGTCTATCTTAAAATGATATGTTTACTCAGGACTTTCACCCTCAAACATCTGTACAGGCTGTCCAGGCATAATCGTAGAAATAGCATGCTTATAAACCAATTGCGCGTGTCCATCTCGGCGTAAAAGAACACAAAAATTATCAAATGAAGTTACAATACCTGTGAGTTTAACGCCATTGACAAGAAAAATTGTAAGGGAAATTTTTTGCTTACGCACCGTATTTAAAAACACATCTTGCAGGTGTTGTGATCGCTCTGCCATTATTCTTACACCTTCATCTCGATTGCATAAAATATTCGTGCATGCATATCGACTGAAAAATATCCAATTGTCAACGTAGAAGCTTCAAAATTTAGCAACAAACAACTGAAATTAGAGAAAAAACGGCTCTTTAAGGCAATAATAAAGCGCAACTTACGAAAAGCTATATTAAATTAAAAATTTTTCCACGTTTACTTTTTTATGAGCTTACAATTCAAAGGCATACTTTTATACATCCTAAGCTATTACAGACTATATGTGATGATGAAGCTGCTTCATTTAGAATCAATAAAAGTAAACGGACAACAATATTTATTAACGATCATCGGTATTAATAGAGAGGTATTCGCCACCCTACTGTATATATAACCGCCATTAAATTATCCTTATTTCAAAGACTAGCGGCTTATAAAGTTTTTTATAAACACAAGTTGTAAACAGTATTTTTGTTTTTGTTAGATTCAAATAATAAATTGTTTTTACTATATTTTATAACATTTTTAAACAGGGTATAAGAAACCGCGTTAACTTTATCTTGATAAGTTTTTAAAATTTTTTCCTAAGCATATTCCTTTCTAAATAATTAACAGCTAGTATGTAGAAATTATGTGGAAGAGGACGTATCCCTTTTCCGTCTGTAAGAGTACGAGGCGAGTATGGCACGCAGAACCAAATTGCAAACATTTGAAGTTGAAGTTGAAGAAGCCCTCACAAAAGCTATGAACTTTGATTTCAATGACACAGAATTTGAAACAATATCATCCAATAATTCTGAAAATATTGTTAATGTCGATGATCTGATTCAAAAAATTGCAATGGCAGAAGAAGAATTCTTTGCTGAAAACGGTACGTCAACTTTTGTTTCTAATATTCATGATGAAGCTGTTGTTGATAAATCCGTTGTTGAACAGCTTTTCGCTCCAAAACCTTCACCTGATATTTCAGGTGGAACTGTTCATAATACATTGTTGTCTACAAAACTTCTTCCTGCAAATGATGATATAACAACCCCTGTAAATTTTGGACTATTAAAGCAGCGTTCTTCCTCTCGAGTCTACTGGTATACAACAGCGCTTAGTGCTTTATGGGCAACGGGAGGAGCTTTTATTGCGCATAAGCTCGCACCTACCGGACTCAGCTCCTTATCCAATATCAGCACTTTTGTTACATCCCCAACAGGACTCGCTGTAGCAGCCGGAACAGCAATTCCTATCCTTATATCTTGGGGCGTTGCTCAATTAACAAAACGTTCAAACGACTTGCATAACATTGCTCTTCTTATGACAAATGCTGCACAACGCCTTAGTGAACCACAACATTTATCTGAAAAACAAGCTATTGCTATAGGGCAAACCATTCGTGAAGAAGTAGCGGCAATGAACGAAGGTATTGAACGTACCCTCGGACGTGCTGTTGAACTTGAAGCAATCATACAAGGTGAAGTTCACAACCTAGAACAAGCCTATGCTGAGAATGAATCACGTATTCACACATTAATCAAAGAATTGAGCAATGAACGCATCGCCATTTTGAATCACGCAGATCGCGTACAATCAACAATTAAAGGAACCCAAGAACAACTGAGTGATGAATTTGGTTTAGTTACCTCTAAAATTGTAACCAATGTTGAAAAGCTTGCACAAACTCTCTCTCAAACTTTACAAAAACAAGGTGAAGACCTTGTTGAAAAACTTTCCTATGCCGGTGATGGCGTAACAAATCAGCTTGTTGAAAAATTTAACGAAACAACAACACAAATTCAGCAGAAAAACACAGATTTTTTTCATGAATTAGGAAAAAACTTCGATGGTTTTGCAAAACGATTTGATCATAATGAAAAGCAAATAGAAAAAACCTTTAATGAAACAGCTGAAAAAGCGGAAGTACATGTTGCTAAAATTGCAACACATATACAGGCAGTAACAGATCAAACTTTGCACGCTGTCGATGAAAAGTTTAAAGCCTTGGATAAAGCTCTTATTGATCGTAATAATCAATCTCTACAGAATTTTGATGAGAAGATCTTAAAGCTCGACGACCAAGCACATAAACTCTCTTCTAAATTTGATAACGTAACCTCGCAAGCAATTGGAGCCTTTGAACAACGTTTAGCAACTGTTGATCTTTCTCTTAAAGAACATAGTGATTCGATCATTGATTCCTTTATAGAACGCAGTCAAGCTTTAGAAGATAATGCTGAAAAACTTGGTAACTTCTTGGAATCTCATGTCTTGAAAATAAATGAAAACCTCCAGGAAAAAACAGCAGACATTACCCATGCATTTACAAATGGACGTGAAGCTATTCTTTCTGCAATTGATAAAAGTAAAGAAAGTCTGAGAGAAGAAATTCAGTATGTCGACAATGCTATTGTTGATATCATACAAGAACGTTCACAAGATTTTAAAGTACAACTTTCTGATCAACGAGCTCTTATGGCAGACATGCTCGATAACGAGAAGAATAAAATTGCGGATACATTAAGAAATAAAATTGATGTCTTGTCCCAAAATACTTCTCATATTGAAAAAGTTTTGGCTGACAATATTCAAGTCGTTGATAAACAGGCTGAAAATCATATCACAAACATCATTCAATGCACTGAAAAACTACAAGATGTCATTGTACAAAGCTGCAATACAACCCAAGATGCTTTAGAAGCACAAGCGAGAAATATTGATATCCGTGCCGATGCTCTGCGTGACTCTTTAGCGATTAATAGTTTTTCTCTCAATGAAGTTCTTGCCGATCAAGCACGCACACTTGAGCAACGCATGGAAACAATCCATAACCTCATTGCAAAAAGTGATATACGTGTCGATGTTGCATTGAAACAACAAATAGATTTAGTTGAGAGTGCACTTGTTGCCAATAATAAGAACATTACTGAAACGGTTCAAGATCATATCAAAAACCTTGAAAGCCATGCCAAAATTTTAAAGAATACTCTCTCTCAATCGAGTGGTGTTTTCTTTGAAACCCTTGAAACACGTATGGAATCATTCGATACAGATCTAGAAGATCGTGCACACAAGATTTTTGAACGGACAACAACGCTAGAGGAAACATTATCTGAAAAATTTAGCCAAATCTGTGAAGCCATTGATATGCAAACATCTGTTATTGAGGAACGTTCTGACACGTTAAAAACGTCTCTCATGCTTAATAATGAGCAAAGTCAGATAATTCAACAAGCGCTGGAAAGCAGTGTTGACAATATGCGTGTAACCTTAGAAGACTCTGTTAATACAGTTACAGATAATCTGCATAACAAGATTATAAAAGCTTCTGATATTCTTTCTTCTACGAGTGAACAAATTCTTTCATCTGTTACAAATGTTACTGCACAAGCAGAAAATATTCTCTCAGAATCAGGCAATCGCATTGTATCAAATGTCAAAAAAACTGTTTATGATACCAGTGAAAAAGTTCTGTCCGTTCTGTCTGAACAAACAGCGCATACTGTCGAAGCTTTCGCAACAGCCAGTCATAATGCACAAGCATTATTGAATGAAACCATTCACACATCAACAACAGCAATAGAGCAAGTTCTTAATGAACGCTGTGATGTTCTTCATCACTCTATGCAAAATTTTAAAAATGATTTAGGGTATCAGCTCTCTGATGTAACGAGCCGTCTGGAAAATGCAGAAAATCAAACAGCAACACAAATTTCAAAACATGTTGGAAAAATAACAGAGCTGACAAATCACTTAAATCAAGCAGCGCAAAATACGACAGAATCAATAGATTCTTTAACACAGCATATCGGTGAACAACTCTCTCTCTCCACACAAGAAGCTGAACAAAGAATTTATGCACATAATGAATTTTTAGTGAATAGCTTAACCAAAGCTAACTCTGAAACAATTCAAACAATAACGGTTATGAAGGAAGAACTTGTTAATAATGTCTCATCCGTCTTAACACAGTTGAATCAATCAATTTACAATTTTCACGAAAATAGTAATGTTTTATTATCAGCTGTTCAAAATATTGATGGTCAGTTTAATGAGAGTGCGAATAATTTTTTCCGCAACACGGACCAAGTAGCAGAGCGTTTGTCAGCCTCAAATCAAGCGCTCAATAATAATGTTGAAATTCTGCAAGGACTTTCAAAGAATACCTTTGAACAAATTAATCATATAACGAGCAGTTTTGGTGAACATGCAAAAACACTTTCCCAAACTATTCATGTTCTTGAACAGTCTGAAAATTCACTTAGTGCAACACTTGAAGAAAAACATAATATGCTTTCTGTATTAAGCGATGCTCTTGTTTCAAAGTCTCATGAAATTAATCAATTGATTGGACATTATGAAAAAATCTTCAACTCAGCACTTGAACGCTCTGATAAGAATGCACGTAACTCCACAAATTCATTCCAACAATCACTTAATAGGCTTGTTAGTGAAGCATCGACGCGTTTTTCAGAAGCAGCAGAAGACATACGTCGCTCCGCTGATGAAGTTCGTTTAGAGCTTTCAAAGATTAATAATGATATCAATGAAAATGTTAAAAAACTTCCAGAAAAGACAAAAGAAACAACGCAAACAATTCGCACAGCTTTGAATGAACAGATTACAGCGTTACAAGATCTAGTCAGTGTTATACAAAATGATCAAAAGAGCGCAAAAAAACAGCTGATATCAGAATTTCCTGCATCATCAATGTTTAATCAAAGAAATGACAATTCCACTGAGTCCGTTAAAAAGATCGTACCACCTAAGCCTATTTTGCAACAAGATCAAAGCAAAAAAAGACCAAATAAATGGGTGTCAAATCTCTTAGAAAGAGCTTCACGTGAAGAAACGTTTTATGATGCTCCCCCTAGTGATGATGTTTTAACATCAGTGCAAACAAAACCATCTCCTGCAAACAGCTCTCTTAATTCATTAGCTTCTGGTATAGTGAAAGCTATTAATCACAATGCCATTGTTGAGCTATGGGATCATTATCAACGTGGACAAAAAAACATCGTAACAGAACGCCTTTATACCTTAAATGGACAAAAAATATTTGAAATGATTAAGAGAAAATATATGAGCGATTTTGAGTTTAAACGTTCAGTGAATCAATATGTTACAGATTTCGAAAAGCTCTTACGTGATATATCGCGTAGTTCTGGTTCTTCCAGCTCAGTTCGCAAATACCTGATATCAGATACCGGAAAAGTTTATACTATGCTTGCTCATGCAAGTGGTCGAATCCAATAAAAAATAAGAAAAGTGGAAAAAGATATTTTTTCCACTTTTTTCCTCTCCAGTTGTTTTAATGGCTTATCGTAGAGTACTTTGCTTTCAACTACGGCTTTGTACTTCAAAGGCTGGAATAATTGGCATGCGGTTTTCTTTGATATCCTAAGCAATAACCCTAAAGAAGCGTAATGACTTATCAAACAACATATCACTTTAAGAATGATAAGCATATTTTCTATTTTCTTATCTTTTTCTTAACTCCTTTATTTTTCATAGTTTCATAAAGGTACAAAATAGGTAATAATTATTTTTGCTAATTGTGAAAAAATCCCATGCTCTTATATTAAAATAGCTCATAGAAACATTTCTATTTATTTTTCAAACGTTTTTTATCCACACATTACTCTCGTTTGAATTATGTAATTGAATATTTTTTATTATATTAGGTGAATTTTAAATAAAAGAATCTTATTGTATTCAAATTTCTCATTCAACATACGAAATGATGCATTATAAATTATAAAGAAAAGCGTTATGCTAAACATATGATTTTCATGTATCAAATCCGCAATTACAGCCATTTCAGCCACATCTTTGTTTATTAAAACACATAATTGTCAGTATATAAAAGATACAGCTTTCACTATTAAGAATCCAATTGAACAATGAACAACACAACTTCCATTCTCAACGTTCCAGTTTCCTTTAAAATAGCTGAATAAACAATTTATAAATTACAAATTGTTATTTAAAATTTCTTCTACCTCCGTATAAAACTTTAAATAAAATATATATTTTATAAAAAATGGATGAAATTGATAGGAACCGTTCTTCTGTTCTTTCCTTATTTTGTAAACATTGCAAAAAAATAATGGCTTGATAATGTAATCGTTAGAAAATATTTTATTTTTTTGTAAAATAATCAACTTTTACGAGTTTTATTAAGGAAAGAAAAACAAATGTGCTGCTATCAATGAAATTATTCATGCACACAAACAAAAAGAATCATCAAACTGGTTTTACGATCCAGAAGAATTTGCTCATGCTCATGCATTTTGATATTCAGAGAAATGAGGATCTATTAGTGGACAAAACCTTATCGTAGATGGAACATCTCATATACACATACGCTAACTTGGATATCATAAAAATGTCTAGAGAACGAAATAGTGATTTCAGTTCACCAAAAGCTGAACTTGACAGTGCCGCACTTTTTTATCACCAACACCCAAAACCTGGAAAATTGGAAATACAAGCAACAAAACCTCTTGATAATCAACGTGATTTAGCTCTTGCTTATTCTCCAGGCGTTGCAGCACCATGTCTTGCGATTCATGAAGATCCCAATCTTGCTGCTCAATATACCTCCCGTGCTAATTTAGTCGCTGTTATATCCAATGGAACTGCTGTTCTTGGTTTAGGAAACATTGGTCCACTCGCTTCAAAGCCAGTTATGGAAGGCAAAGCCGTTTTATTTAAAAAATTTGCGAATATTGATGTTTTTGATATTGAAATTGATGCATTCGATATAGAACAAATGGTACAAACGATATCAACCTTAGAACCTACATTCGGTGGTATTAATCTTGAAGACATTAAGGCTCCTGAATGTTTTGATATCGAAGAAAAGCTTCGTGCTAAAATGAATATTCCAGTTTTTCATGATGACCAACATGGAACTGCCATTATTGTTTCTGCAGCTGTATTAAATGCCTTAACTCTTTCAGGAAAAAAAATTGAAAATGCAAAAATAGTTACCTCAGGTGCAGGTGCTGCTGCCCTAGCTTGTCTTAATCTTTTGGTTCGTCTTGGGGCGAAAGTTGAAAATATTTGGCTTAGTGACTTAGAGGGGGTTGTTTATGAAGGTCGCAAGACCCTTATGGATCGTTGGAAAATCAATTACGCACAAAAAACGGACGCACGAACTTTATCTGATATTATTGATGATGCGGATATTTTTCTAGGCCTATCTGCGGGTAGTGTTTTAAAGCCTGAATATCTTAAAAGAATGGCTCAAAATCCACTCATTTTAGCGCTGGCTAATCCAGTACCAGAAATTATGCCTGAAGAAGCACGCTCTATACGACCAGATGCAATGATCTGTACAGGACGCTCTGATTATCCCAATCAAGTTAATAATGTCCTTTGTTTTCCCTATATCTTCCGTGGTGCATTAGACGTAGGTGCTTGTGCAATTAATGAAGAAATGAAAATGGCCGCTGTTCATGCGATTGCTGCCCTTGCACGTGAAGAAACTTCAGATGTTGTAGCACGTGCATACTCAAAAGAACCACCCAATTTTGGACCAGACTATCTGATCCCCTCTCCTTTTGATCCGCGTTTAATACTGCGTATTGCTCCCGCTGTTGCTAAAGCAGCAATGGCAACTGGTGTCGCCATTCGTCCCATTGAAGATATGGAAGCCTACTATGATATCCTCAATCGATTTGTCTTTCTTTCTGGTTTAACAATGAAACCTGTTTTTGCTGCAGCAAAAACAGCAAAACGTAAACGCGTCATCTATGCTAATGGTGAAGATGAACGCGTCCTTCGTGCAGCACAAGTTGTCATTGAAGAACAAACCGCAACGCCTCTCCTTATCGGCCGTCCACATGTCGTAGAAGCGAGATTAAAACGCTTTGGTTTAAGAATTCGTCCTGGTATAGATTTTGAATTAACCAACCCTGAAGATGATCCACGTTTTCGTGATTATGTTAATTTATTTTTTCATTATACAGGAAGGCGTGGTGTTACGCCTGAAATGGCAAAAACAGTAGTAAGAACATCAACAACGGCTATTGCTGCCCTTGCCGTCATGCGTGAAGAAGCAGATGCAATGATTTGCGGCTTAGAAGGACGTTTTGAACGTCAACTTGAATTAATTGAACAAATTATCGGTCTTGATCCTAATGTTCATCGTTTTTCTGCTATGAGTTTGCTTATCTCTCAACAACGTACTCTTTTCCTCACAGATACTTACGTCAACGAAAATCCTTCTGCAGAAGAAATCGCTGAAATGACTGTATTGGCAGCTCAAGAAGTTGAAGCATTTGGAATAACACCAAAAGCAGCCTTATTATCACACTCAAACTTTGGTTCTAAAAACACAGAAAGTGCGCGTAAAATGCGACGTGCAACAGAAATTCTTGCCAAATTACACCCTGATTTAGAAGCAGACGGTGAAATGCATGGTGATTCTGCCCTTTCCAAAGTTTTTCGTGATCGTGTTTTTCCTGATTCTCGTCTTAAAAGTGAAGCTAATTTGCTTGTCTTTCCAACACTTGATGCAGCCAATATCACGCTCAACACTGTTAAAAGCCTCACAAATGCACTCCATGTTGGTCCTATTCTAATCGGGGCAGCACGTCCCGCCCATATCTTAACGCCCTCAGTAACTTCACGGGGAGTTGTTAATATAACAGCCCTTGCTGTCCTTGCAGCCAATAGAAAAAATAGTCTCGTAAAATAAATGCGCAATAAAATTTCAAAGTTTTTTAAATATTGAGATATAGCGTTTCATGTACTGTAAACCTCTTTTCTCTATAGAGAAAGATAGCTATATTCTGGATTAAGTCTTTTTTTTTAAGAGAAAAAAGGCTAGAAGAACGATATTAAATGTATTTTGAATTTACTAACTCTATAATAAGGAATCCGTACATTGCCTTCCACGTTTGATAAAGTTGCTGATATCATAGCAGAAATCAGTGAAATTGATCGCAATACAATTACACCTGAAAGTCATACAATTGACGATCTAGGAATCGACAGTCTTGATTTTCTTGATATTGTTTTCGCTATTGATAAAGCTTTCGGAATAAAAGTCCCTCTAGAACAATGGACACAAGAAGTCAACGAAGGTACTGTTGCAACAGAAGAATACTTTGTTCTTAAAAACCTTTGTGCAAAAATTGATGATCTCGTTGCCTTAAAACAGGCGGAGTAGTTTTTTCACCATGCATGATCAATCTGTATTCATCACTGGTATAGGCCTCATAAGCTCTCTGGGGGAAGGAGTTGATCAACATTGGAATCTCTTAAATGATCCAATCCGTACACCAAACCTAGATTGTACAACTTTTTCACCCTACACGGTTCATAAATTGCCCGAAATTGATTGGAGTTTACAAATTCCTAAAAAAAGTGATCAACGGCAAATGGGAACATGGCAGCGTCTTGGTACCTATGCGGCTGGTCTTGCTCTTGATGATGCTGGCATGAAAAATAATGAACACCTCACTTCAACAATGGACATGATTGTAGCAGCAAGTGGAGGAGAGCGTGATATTACTGTTGATACACAGATTCTTTCTAAAGCGCGCGCAGTTGCCGATCATGCCTCTATGTTAAATGTTGCTCTTTCAACCGAACTTCGTCCAACATTATTTTTGGCACAACTTTCAAACCTTTTGGCAGGAAACATTTCAATTGTTCATAAAGTCACTGGATCATCTCGTACATTTATGGGAGAAGAAGGCAGTGGGCTTTCTGCTCTTCAAATTGCTGTAGCTCGCATTAAATCAGGTCAAAGTACCCATGCTCTTGTAGGAGGTTCCTATAATGCACAAAGTTATGATATGTTGTTGGCGCATGAACTTGGTGGTCTTTTAACCCATAATGGATGGAGCCCAGTGTGGGATCGTAAAATCCACCCAGGCGGCGGTATCATAGCCGGTTCTGGTGGTATCTTCCTAGTTCTTGAAAGTGGAGAACATGCAAAAAAGCGCAACGCACGTGCTTATGCTGAAATTAGCCAAATTATTACAAACCAAACAGATAGAACCAAAATTCCACTTAGAGAATCAATTGCAACAATGTTAAAAACTGCGGGCGCTAAATCTGCCCTAGCCATTTCAGCAGCCTCAGGAGCTCACGAAGCAACAAAAGCAGAACAAAATGCTCTTGATAATGCTGATCTATCTTACCGTGGCATTACAACATTATTTGGTTATATGCGGGAAGCACAATTTCCTCTAGCTCTAGCTCTTGCAGCACTTTCAATTGAAAAAAAACACAGTTTTCCAGCGTTAAGTCCTCATGAAAAACCTTTTTCTAAAGAAGTACGTGAAATATTTGTTACAACTATTGGTATAAAAAGAGCTGAAGGTATTGTGCGTCTTACAGCTGTTTGAAGGGAATTTCTATAGTGAAATATCATGATCATTTTGGACGTCCACTTGTAGCAATAACTGGGGCAGGCATCGTCACATCACTGGGACAAGGAAAACATGAAAATTGGCAAAAATTAACAAGCGGTGTAAGCGGTATCCACAAAATAACACGTTTTCCCGTTGAGGGATTAAATACATATATTGCTGGAACAATTGATTTTCTCAAAGAAAGTACACTTGGTGCTTCAGCTCTTTCTGAGAAGCTTGCACATCTTTCCGCTGAAGAAGCTTTGGAACAAGCTGCTGTTGATAAAAAAAATTTTAATGGACCACTCTTTCTAGCTGCTCCTCCTGTTGAACTTGAATGGACCGCACGTTTTAGTCTTGATCAAGAGGACGAATTCAATGGTGAACCTTCTTATGCACACCTTCTTAAAGTCTGTAAGAATAAACTCCATGAAACGCTTTTTGAAGCCACACAATTTGGTGCAATTGCAGAAAAACTTCAAAAAACATTTGGCACAAAAGGACTTCCTGTTACACTTTCCACTGCTTGTGCATCTGGTGCAACAGCAATTCAATTAGGAGTTGAATCTATTAGACGGGGAGAGACAAATCGAGCTCTCATAATTGCGACAGATGGATCAGTTTCAGCAGAATCTCTCATCCGTTTTTCGTTACTATCTGCTCTTTCAACCCAAAATGAGCCTGCTGAAAAAGCAGCAAAACCCTTTAGCCGTGATCGGGATGGATTTGTTATGGCAGAAGGCTCAGGTGCTTTTGTTCTTGAATCTCTTCAAAGCGCATTAAACCGTAATGCTACAGTTTTAGGAATTTTAGCTGGCTGTGGAGAAACAGCCGATGATTTTCACCGTACTCGTTCAAAACCCGATGCATCACCAGCAATTGAATCCATCCGCAAAGCTTTAGATGATGCAAAAATAACCATCAATGAAATTGATTATATTAATGCACATGGAACTTCCACACCTGAAAATGAGAAAATGGAATATCTTGCATTATCAACAGTATTCGGTGATCTTTTAGAGCATATTCCAGTCTCTTCTAATAAATCAATGATTGGGCATACATTAACTGCTGCTGGTGCAATAGAAGCGGTTTTTTCGCTTTTAACCATTCAATCGGGGATACTTCCACCTACAATAAATTATGATAATCCTGACCCTGATATCCCTTTAGATGTTGTTCCTCATCATAGCCGTAAAGCCTGTGTCAATGCAGTTTTGTCCAACTCATTTGGATTTGGTGGTCAAAATATGAGTCTTGTCATCACTGCATATAAAGGATAATCCTTTAATAATAAAATTTTACAACGCTAACCTAATAACATATTTAAAGGGAATGGTAATGCGTGCACTGCAACTCTTCGATGATCGTCGGCTTGAAATCACTAATATTTCCCCGCCATCTTCACCTAGTCTAGGTGAAGTAACTGTGCGGATAAAAGCTGTTGCTCTTAATCATATTGATGTATGGGGATGGCGTGGCATGGCTTTTGCGAAAAGAAAAATGCCCCTCATCATTGGTGCAGAAGCCTCTGGTGAAGTTATACAAATAGGAGATGGCGTTGAACATCTCCAACTTGGACAGATTGTCTCAATTTATGGTGCACAAACCTGCGGAGTATGCCAAGCTTGTCATGAGGGACGAGATAATCTTTGCAGTCATGTAAAGGGAGTCTACGGTTTTCACCTTGATGGATTTGCGTGTGAGCTTGTCAATTTGCCAGCACGTTTATTAGTTCCATCACCTCCCCAATGTGATGAATTGCAGGCAGCGGTTGCTCCAATTACTTTTGGTACCGTAGAACATATGCTTTTCGATAACGCAAAACTACAAGCAGGAGAAACAATCCTGATACAGGCTGGTGGTTCAGGTATTGGCTCTGCAGCCATTCAACTTGCAAAACACATGGGTTGTACAGTTATCACAACTGTAGGTTCAGATGAAAAAATTGCAAAAGCACACTCTCTTGGAGCAGATCATGTGATTAATTATCGTAAAGATCGTTTTGAAGGTGTGGTGCGTAAATTAACCCAAAAAAAAGGTGTTGACGTTGTTTTTGAGCATGTTGGTGTAGATACATGGAACGGTTCTTTGTTATGTATGAAAAAAGGAGCACGCTTAGTGACTTGCGGCTCTACCTCTGGTGTTTCAGCACCAATAAATCTCATGCAATTATTCCAACAACAACTTAAGATATTCGGTTCATTTGGCTGCCGTATGGAAAATATGAAAAATGCCATGCAAAAAATGGCAGAAAAAACTGTACACCCTGTCATTGATACAATTGTTGAGCTTGATGAAATTGATACAGCTTTAAAACGAATGGAGAGCCGTGATGTTTTTGGTAAAATTATCCTTAAAATCGATTAAATCATGATGAAGCTTTCTCTTAAAAATCTCATATATCTTATTAAAATTATAGCTAAAAAAATATCCTACTTGTTATGGGCATATCTGCTCTTTGGTTCTTTATTTATTCTAAAATGCTTTCCTGCCAAAATGGGAGTCTCTTTTTTTTCTTGGTTGGTAAAAAAAATTGGTCCCCTTTTACATCGTCATCAAATCACACTTAAAAATCTTAGAGGTGCATATCCAGAAAAAACAGAGCAAGAACTCCATGCAATTGCAATAGAAATGTGGGAAAATATAGGACGTTTCCTAGCCGAATATATTTTTCTTGATAAAATTTTTGATTTTGATCCTCATGCAGACGAGCCAGGTTTCATTGAGGTTAAAGGCGTTGAAATATTTGAGCGATTAAAAAATGAAAAAAAACCACATATTTTTTTCACCGCACATACTGGAAATTTTGAACTTCTGCCTATTTGTGCACAAAGTTTTGATCTTAATGTTACAGTATTATTTAGACCACCCAATAATCCCTATGTTGCCAAACGAGTCCTTAAAGCACGACAAACTTCTATGGGGCATCTTATTCCCTCCAAGGCCGGTGCAGCATGGGCATTAGCAGCCAAATTAGAAAAAGGTGAAAATGTTGGTATGCTCGTTGATCAAAAATTTCGCCGCGGTATCATGGGAACATTTTTTAACAGACCTCTTAAAACAAATCCCTTAATTATAAAACTCGCTCGACAATATGACTGTGATATTTATCCAGCACGTTGTATTCGTTTGCCTAATGGACGTCATCGTTTAGAGTTATATGAACATATAGAACTTCCACGTGATGAAAAAAATGATATCGATATAGCTGCTTCTACGCAAAAATTAAATGATATTGTTGAATCTTGGGTCCGTGAATATCCTGGACAATGGATGTGGTTACATAGACGTTGGGACATCTAACATAAGGCTCTATTGCTTACAAAGGAAGTGCAAATGTTAGCTTCAAAAGACATCAAAGATCTCATTGCAATTATCACTGCATTACGAAATTCTGATAGCGGTTGTATCTGGCATAAAAAACAAACTTTTGAATCCCTCATACCCTATATGCTCGAAGAAGTTTACGAAGTAATCGATGCCATTGAACGAAAAAACCGAAAGGATCTCTGTGAAGAACTTGGAGATCTTCTTTTACAAGTTATCTATCATGCTACCATTGCACAAGAAGAAGGCAGCTTTACTTTTGAAGATGTTGTTTATGCAATCACGGCAAAAATGATTCGACGCCATCCTCACGTTTTTGGAAATGCCGAGCAAAAAAAACGAGGATTTATAAAAGAAGAGTGGGAATATATAAAAAAAAGAGAACAGGTTGAACAAAAAAAATTGCGCGAAGAAAAAAACAACAATTCCTCCACAAGCATACTCGCACAAGTAAAACAAATCCAGCCAGCAAACCAAGAGGCACTTGCTTTACAAGAAGCAGCAGCTAAAGTAGGTTTTGATTGGAAAAAAAGTGATAAAGTTTTTGAAAAAATAGAAGAAGAACTCGAAGAGCTCAAAGAAGCCATCAAAAATAAACAAAATTCAGAGATAGAAGCAGAGTTTGGAGATCTCTACTTTATTCTCCTTAATCTCGCACGCCACTTAGCGATTGATCCACAAAAAGCATTAAAAAAAACGAATATAAAATTTCGAAACCGTTTTGCCTATATTGAAGAAAAGCTATCCACTCAATCTAAAACACTCACTGACGCATCCTTGAATGAAATGGAAGCACTTTGGAAACAAGCTAAAAATGAACAATAAAAATATTAGATTTTTTCTACCTCAAAGAACAAGTCCCTCTAAAATTACTGAATTATAATTCAGCTCAGCTCAATTTGTTTTATATTGATCCTGCGTAGCAGGACGAAGTTCCACCGATTCGCCACACCCACATGCTGAAACTTGATTAGGATTTTTAAAGACAAAACCAGAACGAAGCGTTGTCACTTCATAATCCATCTGCGCCCCTAATAAAAATAATACCGCATCATGTGCTACGAAAACACGGGCACCATTCACTTCAACAACATCCGCATCTATCCCCTTTTCTTTGACAAGAGTAATTGTATACTCCATCCCTGCACAACCACCTTTTTTGATACCAACAAGAATACCCTGTGCATCTTTTGCATCCATAATCGCTTTAACACGATCCACTGCTGCTTCCGTCAAATTTATTACCGAAAAACGGCTCATGGTTTACTCTTTTCTTAGTTCAATAAACATTTTGAAAGTTTTTCCTCTATAATATTGTATCTAGTATTTTAGAAAAAAAACAACAAAACCTAAATTAAAGTATTCTGACCTTGTTTATTTGGATAAAAACGCGTACCCATAAAATGAGATTTATGATTATACAATCCAGAACTTACAATTTTTTGTCCACATAAAACACAAAATACTTCGTCTATAAAAACTCTAAACAAAGGAAAACGTTTCAATACCATACATTCACTCCTCTCCTTTTAAAAATCTTTATCTTTTTAGAAAAGTAACGATTAGATAAGGAAAAAATATACCCCCCGTACTCATTTTCTCCCCTCCTTCTCCAATTCATACCCCTAAATCCACCAATCTTACCCCTTCACAAAATGATTACAAAGAATTTTACAGATTTGTTACGTATCTTGAATTGATAACAAGATATTGATGTCCAAAATTTTTTACTTTCAAAAGCTCTAAGTGCAAGAGCATTTTAGATTTTATTCTGTTTATTTTTTCTCTTGCCTTTAAAGAAACAGTCATTTAATCGTTTTACACAAACTCGGAGCGTAGCGCAGCTTGGTAGCGCACTTGACTGGGGGTCAAGGGGTCGTGGGTTCAAATCCCGCCGCTCCGACCATTTTTCAAATGCTATAAAATAAAAAATAAGCTTAC
Organism: Bartonella sp. MR63HLJHH; assembly: GCF_042194155.1. Lineage (NCBI taxonomy): Bacteria > Pseudomonadati > Pseudomonadota > Alphaproteobacteria > Hyphomicrobiales > Bartonellaceae > Bartonella > Bartonella sp. MR63HLJHH. The sequence goes on along the minus strand of NZ_JBHIMN010000011.1, from coordinate 11,242 downwards.
TTAAAAAGTGAATTATTATGCATTTCAATTAGCACATACATGAATTTTTTCTTCAACGTAAAATAATGTGCAATAACATTTTATCACAAACTCGAAATAAGCTGTTTTATTAAAATAAGCTTCGTTCTTAGGAAAACACACACACGAAACGCGAGACCTTTTGCCTCGCGTTTTTTATTCTTCAGAAAAATTTATAATTATTCGGTCTTATATTTTCTAAATTTTCCTACACGACAATGTCGCTATTATCATTTTTTGTAATGGATGGTGACATCTGTACGGTTATCTTTTTGGGTTTTAATTCAGCTGGCATTTCCCTTTTAAGCTGAATATGAAGAAGCCCATCTCCAAGTTCTGCTCCAATAACCTTAACATGATCAGCCAAATGAAAACGCCGTTCAAAAGCACGCGAAGCAATGCCTCGATAAAGGAATTCTCGCTCTTCATCATCATTTTCAGACTTTCTGTTTCCCTTAACGATCAGCTGGTTACAATGCGTTTCAATATCAATTTCATCTTGAGAAAAACCAGCAACAGCCATAGAAATTCTATAAGAATCTTCAGTTAAACGCTCGATATTATAAGGGGGATAAGAAGAAACTTCATCTGGTTGTCTTCTAGAATCAAACCAGTTAAAAAGATGATCAAAACCTACTGTGGAACGATAAAATGGTGAAAAATCTACTTGACGCATAATATTGCCCTCCTCTAGAGCGACTATAATTTATAATTAATTCACAAAGTTCCCAAATGGCAAACTTACTTGTGAACCTGCGGCCCCATCATGGCAACCACACTATATTATCTGGTAATTGTTTTTCTTTATTTCAACTCTTTGGAACCTAAATTGATAAAAACTATCTAAAAAGCAATATACCCCTTTTTAAATCCTTTTTCTTCATTACATAAATGTCAAAGTCCTCTCATTATCTCACGTTGCACTAAGCGGCAAATACACTGTAAAGGATTTCAATTGGAAACACCTATTTATCCCATAGACTGGGCTTCCACTCCTCCTAATATCCATCATGGTACTCTTAAAATAGCAATAGATCACGAAATTCGTTTTGCGATAACATATCCTGAGGTGGAAAAATCTAAGGGAACAATTGTTATTCTCAAAAGCTACGCAAGTACTTTAGAAAAATATTTTTTATTAATAAATGAAATTTCTAAACGCGGTTTTCATACAGCAATATTTGACTGGTTTGATCAAGAAAAAAAATCCTTCAAGATAAGAAAACAAAGCCGACATCATTGTTTTGATATAAATAATGATATTAATGACTTATATAAATTTCTTAAAAATATTGTTTATCCTAATTGTCCGCCTCCTTACTCTATGCTCGCCTATGGTATAGGTGGATTGATAGCACTTAGCGGATTAGATCTCATTAATTATCAGTTTAATAAATTGCTCTGTGTTTCTCCCCTTTTTGCTCCATTCGGTAATAAAACGAATGGTTTTCAACATAAATTAACACAATTTCTTTCTGATATAGGTCTTGGCTTTATACCAGCGAAAGATGGGAAAAAATTAAACAAAAAAAAACAAAACAATATAAAATCGGAACACATGCATAAAGTGCCGTTCCATTCCATTAAGCCCCCAACATCCCAATGGATGGCATCGGTATTTAATGCGATCGATTCTATGAAGAGAAATGTACTCCACGGAGATTTACGAATTCCAACACTCTTTATTCTAGCCAATCAAAACAATATTGCAAACAACATTGAAGTGCGGCAATTATGCCAACACACACGCCTGACAGAAAGTATTACTATTACAGGCGCTAAACTGGATACAATTATGGTTAACGAAAATTATAAAAAGCAATTTTGGGCTGCATTTGATGCATTTATTCCCGATAATGTATTTGTAAAATAACACTAAATCTTAATTTCCGCTCCACCCCATAAAAAAGAAAATTTCTACGAGCGTTGGATCTACAAACACTTTTTAATATAATGGATTTTACTTTCCAACCACTCATATGATTCGTTTTCTAGCCTCTACAGGCAAGCCATGACCTAAATATTTACCACGCATTCTAATAAAAAACTAATATACAAAGTATATCGTTACATTAAACAAAATTATTTTACATCATAAAAAATAACTTAATAAAAAAATATTTTGTATAATTAATAAAATGAAGATAATAAATCTACCTTAATATAACATGATACATATTTATAAATAAAACATCAAAATACTATTTTTGATCTATTATTAAGTGTTAATTTAATATTATATCTAGAAAAATAATAGTTTTCATCTATTTAAGGAAAAAACTGAAAATAAAGCGCACTTATAATATTTATTACAAATCTCTATAAAAACAAATAACTATGAAATTTCTATTTCTTAAGAGAATTTTTAAAAAACAATAAATTAACATAATATTCTTCTAATTTCTCTATATAGCAAGTCCCTACAGTAACGGTTTTCATAAGTTTTTTAATGAAATTCTGATAATAATCAGCGAATTTAAAAGAAAAGATAGCAATGAATCATCTTAAAAGTTTTAGAGAACCCCTTCTTTTTTCAAAATCACATATATTTTGAATTTAACCAACTCACAACGAATATGCTGTATTCTGAATAAGAATGTAAGAATTAACCATTTTGCCATTCATTTCAATTATGAGCATTTTACCGTCTTTTTTATAAATACTCTATATTGTATAATTGATGCGGCAAAACTCTGACAAATGGAGCCATTGGAACATAATCATGAAACGAATCCTGCTCGCAGAAGATGATAACGATATGCGTCGCTTTCTCGTAAAAGCCTTAGAACGTGCAGGCTACGAAGTCGCCGATTTCGATAATGGTATTAGCGCGTATGAACGTTTACAAGAAGAGCCATTTTCCCTTCTCTTGACTGATATTGTGATGCCAGAGATGGATGGAATCGAACTCGCACGACGTGCTACTGAGATTGACCCTGATTTACGAGTAATGTTCATTACAGGTTTTGCAGCGGTAGCACTCAATTCAAATAGTGATGCCCCTCCTGATGCAAAGGTTCTCTCTAAGCCATTTCACTTACGTGAACTCGTCAATGAGGTTGAAAAGATCCTTATCGCTGCTTAAAAAGTATTTTTTTAAGTTATTTGCATCTCTTGAAAGAGAAAACGAAATTAGGCATTGACGTTTATCATTCTATATGGTGTATGCAACATCAATGAATGGGCGTGTAGCTCAGCGGGAGAGCACTACGTTGACATCGTAGGGGTCACAGGTTCAATCCCTGTCACGCCCACCAGATTCTTCTTCTTATCCTATAACTTGCTGTATTTATACATCTTTTTTACTGTGAGGGATGTCTGAATAAAGTTAGAGGAATAGGGTTTTTTAACATTTCTCTACAAAGGTAGCATTTTTCTCTCTTTTTGATTCGCGAATTACTTCTGGTATTTGTTTGAATTTTTCTAAATCCTCTTGTGTAAAAATATCTATAAATCTAGAAAACATGCCAACAATTTCACGCCTCAACGGATCAGAAGTCTTGATTGTAAAACTTGTGCGACAAGCATCCGATTCTCTTCTCAAAATTTCTGCTACCCCTTGATCTAAAGCATAGAGTTCAATTATCTTTTCCTCCAGTCCTACAGGAACAGATTTTTTTCTGATCTATACAAAAGATAAAAATGCTACAGATATGTCTAATTTCTTAGCCATATCTAAGAGGCGTTCTGAGTGATCAAGACAAAGTTTCCGTAAAATTTTACCAAAGGATGTAAGCATCAAAAACGTCCTGTTAGAGAAAAAATATTTCTTCTGATTCTAACAAATCTTTTTATGATTTCCTCAGTTATTACGAATCAAGAGTTCTTTTCGAAGAGTTTTTTTTAGCAAAACCAGATGTCCAAAGGGTCTCTAATTCTAAAAAGTCAAAATCCCTAAAGATCTCTCGAACCTCATCACTATCATTCAGACTCAAGACAAATTTTCCTTGGATGCTTTTGAGAACTTTTGCCATCCTCACAAAATCATCTTCAACAAAATTCCCAGAGCTGTAATACCTCCTCTCTACAAGATAAGGCAAGTCTAGGTAAAATAAACTGTCGGGGGCATCAAAAAATTCGACAACTCGCTCCCACGATAAATTTAAGATCGTCGTATCAAGAAGCTTCTGTCTAACACGCCGCATCCTTGCTAAAAGCTTATCGGGATTAAATAATGTAAGCTTTTTTCTTCCAAAACTAAAAGAGACATAATCTTTTTTCCCATACATCACACAACGTTGGAGAAACAAACCATTCTAGTCGTTTGGCTAAATCATCAAAGTCATTTTGAACACATTGAAACAGATTCGTGATCTCTCCATTCAGATCATTAATAACGGAATATTTTGCTGGTCTTTTGTTTAGAAAAATAAAACCTGAACCTAAAAATAGTTCAACATAGGTTTCATGGCCAATATTATTTAAAATCGGTATAATTTTCTTACGCAGATAGTGTTTACCCCCCATCCACGCAAACAATATTTGTGTAAATTCTTGTTTCATCATATTTTTTAAGGAGAGATTTGGATATCTAACTTTTTTGTTATCCACTTTTTGAGGTGTGAGAAGCTATTCTCTACGGCGTCCACAAAACGGGAAAAATCTATTACAAACATAAAGAGGATGAAGGCAATCAATTTCATGATACGTGACATCATCTTTAAGCCTTGATAGGTCTCTATCATCTCATGAAGGAGCTGTTGTTCTTTTTCTGTAAGACCTTTATCTTTGCTGCTTCGTTTCTTGACCATCTTTCCAACCACATAAATGGGCTCCCTGCTTGTTATGCTTCAAAATATCTCTTGCAAGGTTGGAACTGATGACCGCAACATCCTTGTTATCCAAATAAATGGGCAACCAGCCACCACAAGAAACAGACCTATTTGCCGCGCACCCAACGAGAAAGTTCAGAGCGCACACCAGCATCACTTTTTTGATTAACTTCATTTTCCACCTCAAGCCGCGTTGTTGCTGTCTTTAAAGCATTCTCGGTTTGCTTTTTCCGTTCGCTTTGCTTGCCAAGGTGAAACGCCTTGGCTAAAGCCGCTATAAAACAAAACTTCTCAAGACAGATATCATTGGTTCTGGAACACCGATACCTCTTAATTTTTTCAAGCAAAAAAAAACAAAACGCGGCGTAACTTACACAATGTTTGGAAAAAAGAAATCTTGCCTCATGGTTTTATTAAGGGTGGAAATTTTCCAAAGCGTGTTGATTTAAAAAAGATGAAGAGTAATGTTTTTCAAAGAGTAGACGGAGGTAAATTCCCCATTGCAAAACAAGAAGGACCATCAATTGCTGGAGTGATGTCCAAGCCAGAAATTGCAAATTCTATCGCACAATATACCAGTGAAAGATTAACTAAAAACATACAGAGACAACTTGAACGTCAAGAATACGCTGCTAATAAGAAAGCTAAATAATGTTCTCAAGCTTTATCTACCTATCCCGTATCCTTATGAGTTTATGCATTACACACTTTGATTGCAATTTTAAAAACAGATTATCACTTATGCTTTGTTTTTTTATAAAAAAGTCAATAAAATAAATATAAAAGATACTTCCCAGCGAGTTAGCTTCGTTACGGGGCAGGCTGCGCAAACTATCGCTAGCGACAGAATTTTCAAATTAACTGTACATTGTACACTTAACTCATTGATAAATAATGATTTCAATATGTACACTGTACAGTATATAATTATTTTGAGATGGAAATTATTTTTATTCTCGACATTATTGCGTCAATGTATATTTTCGAATCAGGTGCCTAAGAAACACCTTAAATCGATAGCGGATAGATTACCGACACAATCTCTTCTCCGCACATTAGGGACTTTGACTCATTATATGCTACATGCATATAATGGATTTGTCGGGTGTAGTTACGCTATACAATACTCTTTATGGGGAAAGCGTAACGACGGACTATCGACCGTCTTTCTTAGCGCCCAGCATTCTTCTGGAATGTCAATAAGAAACCTCTAATCGATAGGAGTTCACTATGAACACTCTTATAGAAATTAAATAACGGGTTATTGATAGAGAGGCTGTTCAAACCGTCAATGCTCGTGATTTGCATGCGTTTTTGGAAATTACATCAAAATTTGCAGACTGGATTAAAAATCGTATTAAAGAATGCAAATTTCGAGAAAATATAGACTTATAGCTTTTTCTAAAAATTTAGAAAAAGGTGGGCGTCCAAGCATGGAATATCACCTCACCTTAGACATGGCAAAACACCTTTCAATGATCGAGCGTAATGATAAAGGTCATCAAGTAAAAGAGTATTTTATCGAATGTGAAAAGCTTGCAAAACAAGTAGCGACACCGCAAATCGATTACTCCAAGCCCGAAGCATTACTTGGCGTCTTGAATCACCTACAAAATCAAATCGAACAGAAAGTAGCATCATCGCAGAATAGCACCCAAAGCAGACGCGCTTGAGGATTTAAAGCCTTCTGATGGTTTGTTCGGTCTTATTGAAGCGGAAAAAATTTTTGAAGTACGGCCAAAGGACTTAACAGATTACTTACATAAACATGATTGGGTGTATCGCCGTATTCCAAGTGGTCCATTATTACCCTATCAGGATAAAATCAAGAAAGGATTTATGGATTATCCTGCTATCACTATTCAAGGACCTGATGCTACAGAAAAGATACTGCCTTCAACAAAAATTACACCAAAAGGATTGGCATGTTTGAGAGAACAAATATCTTTGGGGGTATGCAATGAAGGTAGATACCAACTTTTTATGTAATGTGTGAATGGCTTTGTTTCAGTTTGTCAATTGTGAATATGTAGATAAAAAAAATTGTAGTACTCTGGTTAACATTATGGGTGTGATAGAAAAAGCTTTGATTTTAAAACTTCAAGATGAGGTACCGAATATTACAAAGATTCTAGCAGTTCTTAAAGGCTTTGGAACTTCAGAACTCCCGCATAGCATGAATTCGTTATTGCAAGCTTATGCTCCTACTTTGGAGAGCCCTGTTGTGGAAGCTGCTTAGCTAAAAACATAACTCCCCTCTCCATTCTCAAAAATGGGGAGGTAGTTTAAAGATCAAGTTTTGAATGAGAGCCTAGACATACTAAAACCTATCGATCTTGACCAATCAAGCGATAAATCAACACTAAGTCAGGTCGAATATGGCAATCTCGATAATTGCTCCAATTCCCAGTCAATGCATAGTCATGATATCGAGGTTCTAAAGGCTGGTCAATTGCTAATGCTGCAATGATTTGGCGCAAATCAATATCTAAAAGATGCCGATACCGTCCTTTCATTTCACGCTTGAAATCACGTTTGGAGATAGTGGTGCGTTCAATCGTCCACATAGATCATCAAATAATTCGTCTACGGAATGAAACTTTTTTAAGTTGCCTTCATCTAATTCCGTAAAAGCCGCTATGGTTTCCGCATCGGGTTGAAACAAGAAGGACGGAATAGCTTTATCTTGTGCAATACGCGTCATCAACACTCTCACAACATCACTTACTGATAAATCTGAAGCTTGAATAACTTGATTAGCGATATTTTGAATTTCTTCTGGTACACGCGCCTGAACCATACGACTAGCAGCCATAATGATCTCTCCTCTTGTAACTGTATTTCAGTGCAATACAATTGGAGTTTAATTTCAACCGCAAAATGTTTGGCTTATCTGATACGCCGAAAACCCCATTCCTCAAGCATCAGAAAAATACATCCCCCTTAATCCAGCAGCAGCAGATGGCAGTCAAACACCGGCAGGGATTTCTTTTGCCACTATTGACGCAACAGGCGCAGATCAACGCGCCGTGATTACAGCACGCTTATGCACTGTAAAAGCTTCTGAACTGCTATGGCCAGATGCCATCACGGATGAGCAAAAGAAAGCAGCCATTCAGTCTTTAGAAGACAAGAACAACATTCTATTGCGATAGGAGAATGCACACATGGATATGAATTTTTTTAAACATGATGCTTTCTCAAGCATCACAATGATGAAAGCCATTGAAAACTATGAGTTTCAACCTGGTCTTGTAAGCTCTCTTAATCTTTTTGAGGAAGTTGAAACCAGTACCACAGTGGTTGGGATTGAACGGCGTGATAATACATTTTCGCTTATTCAAACCAGCGAACGTGGCGCACCTTTGGCAGAAGGTGATAGAGAGGGGCGTAATCTTCGCTTTTTCAAAACAACACGGATTGCCAAAAGTGATACAGTGAAATCAGAAGAAATCCAAAACCGTCGTGAATTTGGCACAGAAGATCAGTTAGAAACAGCAATGAAATATATTGCCAGAAAACAAAAGAAACTGATTTCTGAAATCGAATTGACATGGGAAAATATGCAGCTTGGCGCTGTTCAAGGTGTTGTCCTTGATGCTGATGGCTCCGTGATTGTCGATTGGTACAAAGAATGGGAAATCACACCACCAAAGCCCATTGACTTTAAACTAAATGTTGAGACAACCAATGTTGCTGACAATGTTGATCGAGTCATTATGAGGATGATTGAGGCTTCAAAAGGAGCATTTTCTGATCGTTCACGCATTATTGGGCTTTGTGGAAATGAATTCTTTTCCAAGTTGAAAAACCATAAAACAATTCGTGAGACCTATTTAAACACAGCCTTAGCACAGACACTTAATAGCGCCGGAGGTGTTGCAACACCAAGCGCTCTTGGCTCGGGCAGCTTTGGCAGTTTTGACTTTGCAGGTGTCACTTTCATTAATTACCGGAGTATTCACAACTATAATGTAAGTGCGAAGGCTGGAACAAAGCGCACCATAGGAATTAAGCCTGATGAATGTCAATTCTTCCCTGTTGATGCGCCTGGTGTCTTCCAAAAAACCTTTGCACTAGGTGAAAGCTTGGATTTTGCCAACACGGTTGGAAAGCCTCTCTACACCATGCTGATCGTTGATCACGACCGTAATGCATGGGTAAAACCGGAGGTTCTATAGCTATCCGCTTTACATTTGTACACGCCCAGAAATGCTGTTTAAAGCCGTGATTGGAGCGAAATAACATGCGATGGCACGGACTGCTAAACCAAATGGTTAAAGATGTGCGCAACACTTTTGGGAAGCCCATCATCTACACGCGAAAGGACAATCAGCAATCTTTTCGTATCACAGCGATTTACACCATTAAGCATTCAGAATCGGACGCTGGTGGCAGAATCCCTACCACAATTGCAAGAAAGGAACTTGATCTTTGTATCAATGATATTGGGGGCGGGTGCCACCAAACCCTCAAGATAGTGTTATTGTGATGGTTCCTAAAAACAGCAAAGCTCCCTCTTCCCAAGAGCACTTCGTGATCACAGATGTCCAAGCCTCAGAATCTGGTATGTATAAGCTTATCTTGCGGGAGATAAAAAATGGACGCAACTTTATCTTGTGTGTTTAAAAATCAATAAGGCTGCCCAAGAGCCCGGATTACTGCTGCAAACCTTGGATTTGGAATGGCACTAAATCGGTAATTCCATGGTGCGCCAGTACGGTGACTGATGTGACATCTTTGGTATGTTATAGTGACTGATGCAATTCCTGCCCAAGTAGTCCTTTCATTATCTTCAGGGCTTTCAAATACAATAGCTTGGTTTGTTACTAAAAGACGTCCTAAAGCTGGAGTCTTTTCGCCAATATTGAAGGTAACGCGTTCTTGAACTCCCAACAGTTTTTCATTTTTTGCTAAACGATAATCATATTCACTTGCATCAAGTTCTTGAAACATTTCACATGCTTCCTCAAAATTAGAGGGAGGAATATCTGATTGCCACAGAGAAACTTCTTGCTCAAAGTTTTTTTCCTTTTTCGCCTCACGATAGGCAATAATAACAAAAATTAAAACAATAAGAATGGGTACTAATAACCATGGTGTAATAGTTACTGTTACCACAATGCCTCCACTCAACAGAACACAAAGGAGAAAGATCTGTACCCTCTTTTCTAACCGTTTTTTTTCAAGTTCCAGCGACATTTTATTAACAACTGATAAATCAGAAGAAGGGTGGATATGGGGGGGAGGCATTAAAACCTGCTCTGAAACTTTTTCTTTAAAACGCTTTTTGCGTCTATCTTGCCAATGAACAAAAATAAACAAAGCAATAAATGCAAAGAAAATTAACCTGAACCATCCCCAAAAACCTAGACCATTATTTTCGTCTGACTTTTTGTCTTGAACATGGATACTTTGCTTATCAGTATTCTCAGGTAGTACCTGTTTCACGCTTTCATTTTGAGTAGCAACATATATTAATGAAGTCGAGGAGGAGGAAAAAATTTCATTATTGTATGTAACTTGATCTGGTTCGATTTTGTGAAAAAAAAACGCACCTAATATTGCAGAGCCGAGAAATAATAAAACTCCAATACCAAGAGTTTTCAGTCCGTTTTTCCGCCATTTTTTTATACACACTAAAACAAGTCCGACAACCATCACTGGGAATGATAACAAGTATACGATCACCGCAATTGTATCAAGCGTATCGAGCATTATTTCCCCCTCCACTATAAATAAAAAACTAAGCCAAAAAATTTAAAGTGAGTCGACAAATAAAGTAAAGATGTGCTTATAATTTTTAGAAAAAAGTGATATTGCTGCGTGACATTATTACAGCGATATGAATAATCGAATCAGGTGCCTAAGAAACACTTTAAAGCAACTAGCGAACGGATTGCTGGAACAATATCTTCTCCGCCAATTAAAGTTTTGACTCGTTGTATGTTACACGCATATAATAACTTTGTCGGGTATAGTTACACTATACAAGACCCTTTACGGGGAAAATATAACGACGGGCTAGTTGCCCATGTTTCTTAGCACCCAGAGCTCTTTTAAAGTGTCATTAAGAAACATCTAACAACTAGGAGTCCTTTATGAATACCCTTATAGAAATTAAAGAACAAATTATTGAGCAGGATACAGTTCAAACGATAAATGCTCGTGAGTTGCATGCATTTTTGGAGATAAAATCCGATCTCATTGATAGCCTGTGAGACGGCATCAAAAGCAAGTGGTAAACCTTGTCCGAATGGTTTAGCGGCATGATAAGCAAATTAACCAACTGGATGCCTAATTGGATGAAAGAAAAGTTAGGGTTTAATGTTTCAATTAACAAAACTTCAACCCAAACCATTAAAACCTTTACCGATGAAACCAATGCACGCGCAAAAAGAATGCTGGATACAGTAGTGGTTACAAATACCCCACCTGAAAAACGCAAGAGT
>NZ_JBHIMN010000010.1:0-79690 GCF_042194155.1 Bartonella sp. MR63HLJHH | reverse complement strand
GGCTCTGTTTATGGCAATGCTAAAATCTCATATTGTGCAACGATCTGGGGGCGTGCTTATGGCAATGCAAAAATCAATAAAAAAAGCAAAGTAAGGTTGGTTCCAAAAAATTGTGAGGTGTATGAAAGGGATAATGTTGTCAATATAACTGATAAAACAGAATAAAAACACGCATGGGGCGTGCCTTCTTTATGGTTATAAACGCATATAAAATGCATTTCTATAAACATATCATAAAAGAGAGAGTAAAATAAAAAAAAGCCGTGCCAAATAATATGACGCGACTTTCAAATGTCTATTCTAATGATTAAAATGAATCATCCACATGGAGTAATGAATGCATATATACAAAACGTATCATATTGCAAGCGCTCTATTAGAGATATGAAAACTTATCAAAAGAAACGTAAATGGTGCGATGATCTTTAATCACTCATTTGAATTACAGAGCCTATAAACGCTTTTATGGCTATCAAACGTATCAATCATAACGTCTTTATCTTAAGCACATTATCAAAACGCTTGGTAGCTTTAACAAAGCCCGTTTTTTACATTTACGAGCGTTGGTTTTCAAAACAATCTCTCATAAGACAATAAACAACCGATTTTATCAAACGCAAGACTTTAAAAACTGTTATAAACATCAGTTTCAAACGTTTAAACGTGCATTTAGAAAAGCTTTTATAAGCGTATTTTCATTTTGCACTCAAATGTAAATTCTTTGCAAATTAATCGCTCTATATTTGGCTAGCAAAATTAAGTAAAATCCCATGCCTTATGATGTTACAACGGTTTTAAATTTTTCTTGCTTGCGTTATATCATTAAAAAGCTTTCTCTTTCATAAGACATAACATTGTGATTTTCATTCTATATGTCATGATATTATATTTATGCTGATTACTTATCATTTTCTAAACTTTTAGAAAGCGTTTTAAAAGTAATCTTGTTTTTAAATCCTTTTATGCAATCTTTATAAATTAAACCTATAAGCTTATAAAAGTTTTAAATGATTACCTTCTTATAGGATAATCTAATGTTGCGATAACATCTTTAGATTTTACGCTTCTCAATTTTGAGAACTGTAATTTTATGTTTTTATCATGCGATTAACAATCCAATCATTAAAACAAGATGTGATCTTTAAACGTATGTTATCGATATTCCAAACGACTAAATTTTTAACAATGTAATTTGTGCTGTGATAAAAACGTATCATAAAATTTATAAACTGTTATGAGTGATATCGGCTTTTCATTTCGTCTGAATGCACACATGCGTTATAATATTTGCATCATGATTAGCTTTTTATGGTCTATTCATACATGGCAATCTTATATAAAAAATGGTCAAATGAATCATGCATAAAAGTATGGATTCTTAAGTGGATTCTTATAAAATAATTGCACACAACGTATTGACTTTATTGAGTTTTTTAGTATTATATTTTATATGACCGAAAGAGAAGGAACGCTTATTCTTGTATCTGCCGTATAACTTGCAACCAAAGTATCATTGCCTAATGCCAAGGTTATACGCGTTCCTTTCTTCAATGTGAGTTGTTTTTTCCCTGTCGCAACAAGAAACGGCGTAAAAATTGAAAGAACCCTGTAGCATCAAAAGGAAATATTCCTTTTATTGAGTGTCAATCAAAAACATCTAACCACAAGGAGTTCTTTATGAACAATCTCATAGAAATTAGAGAACAGGTTATTGATCAGGAAGCTGTCCAAACAGTAAACGCAAGCGAGTTGCATACATTTATGGGAATAGGAAAACGTTTTGCTACTTGGATTACAGATCGTATTAATCAGTATGAGTTTGAAGAAGGAAAAGATTTCATAAAAACACAAGATTGCGGTTTCAAAAATTGGGAAGCGCAAAATCTAGGGCTGTTACAACAATTAATTATCACCTTACATTAGATATGGCAAAAGAGCTCTCAATGGTTGAACGCAATAAGAAAGGACGTCAAGCATGTCGCTATTTTGTTGAATGCGAGAAAAAGTTGAGAAGCCAATCTGTTGATTATGAATTATTTTCTTATGAGTGTTAAAAAAACTGCCGGTGTTGGAGAAATCTTAGGGTTGATGATGAGGCGTTTGTTAGATGCAAATGGACTCGAAAAAGAACTTGAACATTATAAAGCTTTCATTAAAGAAGTAAAACAGGTCTTAGAAAGATCTGTCATGAAAGCTGCATAAGTAAAAAACAGAAATCCCCCCTTTCTCAAAAATGGGGAAGTGGTTTTGTTTAGCAACCGCTTGCTTTTTTTATGACTTCCCCCATACGCATGCGCCAATCTTTCCCCTGTTTCTTAAAAGAGGCAATAACATTTGGGTCAAGGCGTAGAGTAACCGCTTGTTTGGGAGATTCAACTGGTGGACGCCCACGTTTACGGCGTTCTTCTGTTACATATTTAAAAAAGGAGGGTGGTAAAACATCTTTAGCTGGCTTTAGACGTGCAAGTTCTTCATCTGTTAGTGGTGGGGAATCCACAGCATCCCAATCTTTTTTTGTGTAGCCACATCCTGTTTCAAAGTTTTTTTTGATAGTCATTGAAAACCTCTCTTTCTTTTTTATTAGCTTGACGAAAACTGATAATGAATATCGTTTCATTGCCAAGCTTTGCAAAAACAACAACCATTATACCATCAGCAAAATGTCCAATAGCCTTCATGCGTTTTGAATGTGTGCATCAATAAGAGCATGTTCCCAGTCAAAGTAAATAACATCAGCAAAATCAGGCTTATGTTTATCAATGTTTAAAGCTCTTTTTGGTCCATCCTACACTATCTTCACATATTTTATGTACACGAAAAATATAACACCATCAATAAAATTAAAGTGTACAATAATTCGCACAAACCATTCAAAATAGAAAAACTATGAATAAAAAAGAACGGCAGGGCATATCGGTTCGTACGTTTGTGAAAAAGATGCGTGTCTCTCCTAATACGGTTGTTTCACGATTTAAAACAGGTAAATTTGATGAGGCTCTTTTTGAAGATGGTTCTATCAATGAAGCTCTTGCAACAGCCATCTGGAATGAGAATCCAACAAAGCGCCCTTCTTCACTTTTAGCGCCTGATGGACAACCGCAGACAAAGATAAAATAAGCCTCCACAGATGAAGCCAATGAATACAAGATAGAACTGGAGCGGATGCAAGTTGCGCTTGAAAGCGAAAAGATTGCACTTGAACGACTACGCGAAACAACTGTTGACCGTGAGAGCAGCCCGTGAGTTTGGAAGAGCGCACCGTAATGCCATGTTGAATTTTCTTTATCTTCTAATTGTTTAGATAGAAATTTTATCTTTAAGTTTACTTTTTTAACGCTATAACGATATTATCATGTGATAATCGTAATAATACAAAAAACGAATCATTCCTTCTTTGCAAATAAATATTTTAACTATACCTTGTGAACCAAAGAATTTTCATTTTTAACAATTAAGAATTTTAATAATTCTTTCGTATCTCCTCATCATCACTCAAAATCAAAGACCCTTTCTTCACCATAAAATAGCATTTACAATGCATAACATAAAAAAAATAAAGGCCCTATCAAAGAGATAGGACCTCTTAAATTTAAGCTCCTTTATCCTACACAACTAGAATTTGTAAGCTATTCCTGCGCGAAAATCATTCGTCTTATACTTAACTTCAATCTCGTCTTTAAATTTCTTTTTACCAAAATCTGAGTAACGATATTCCGCACGCACAACAAGATGATCTGTCATTGCAAAATCAACACCACCGCCGAGAGTATAACCAATCATCGTTTTTGTTGCATCCGATGTCCTATTAAAGGGCTCACCTCCCGTAATTACTGTCGACAAAATATCTTGAAACTGTCCATAAGCAATACCACCAGCAATATAAGGCATCACACGCCCCGCAGAAAACCCAACACGCACCCGTGTAGCACCTGTCCATTTTTGTTTTAACGTATGATTAAAAGTTAAACTGTCTTTATCCTCTGCAACAGAGCGAGACAATCCTCTACCCTGTCTACTGACAAGTTTTGCCCTTTTTCGACTTTTTCCTTCAGTACCCGCTCCTTCAGTACCCGCTCCTTCAGTACCCGCTCCTTCAGTACCCGCTCCTTCAGTACCCGCTCCTTCAGTACCCGATCCCTCAGTACCCGATCCTTCAGTACCCGATCCTTCAGTACCCGATCCACCAGTGCCAGGGCCACCAACACTCGATTCATCAGCCTGAAATCTTGTTTTTGTATCCTTTTTTTCCGTTAAAAGAATATCCGTATCAATCCCCACAATAAAATTATTACCGAGATCAAAATTAACACCCGCATAAAAACCACCCATAAATCCAGAAAGCTCAGGCATATACTGTTTCTCGACGGGTATCCATGGTTTACTTTTACTCTCTTCATCAGGATAGAGAGGAATATTAACATCACGCGTTATCGCAGAAGTCTTACTTGAAAAGCCACCCACTTGCCCCCCGAAATAAATGCCTGCCCAAGAAAAAGGTGAAGAAGCAACAACTTCTGAGGCAACATGTACTGGCTCTTCATGAGCCACCACATCTGCAGCCTGTACTATAGAAGGTGAAATTAAAGAAAAAACAGATGCTGTTATAAATTTTGTATTCATAAAATTATACCCCATTGCTAAATTTAAATATAATCAAAAATCACATTTAGAAAAACAAAGTTTTATAAATTCTTATGCTGCAAAATCGCATGTACTCCTTTATAGTTACATTTAAATCTATCACTAGATTAATATATCTTTACATCAAAATTTAATATTATCAAATAAATTTTAAAATATTAGAACAATGAATACTCCAAATAATAAATATTTAATAAAAATACTTATTATATTTTTTAAATGATGAAATATAAAACATTGTGTATCAAAACAAACGCAAAAAAAATCACAAAATAGTATATTTTACACCTTTTTTCGTGAGAAAAATTCTAAAAGTGATGTAACTATTTTTTAAAAAATCGATATTCATTAAAAATATTATAAATACCTCAATATTATTATATCCAAAATGCATACTGTAGATTCTACATAGTATTAAAAAATACACCCATTTTATACTAAAATCATACCTTTTTTCTACCATTTTCTAAAGGATGAGATTATTAATACGACAATATCATTATCCTTCTAAATCTTGTCTCCAAATAAAAATTCTCAATCATTTTATTTAAAAACTGCTCTTCCCCGACTGATTTCTATATTATCATCTGCCTTTATTGCAAAACGGTCTTTATTAGGAAAAGTTATAAAACATCCCTTCATACAAATTGTAATTGTTTGATGAGTATTTAAAGAAACTTTTGAAGGTATACTTCCCTCGATAACAACGAGAGATTGTACCTTTAAATCTGTATTCTTCACTGTTGCGGCAAAAGCTGTTATGGTAAAAATATTCAACAGAATAACTGTAATCAAAGCATAAATATATTTCAGCATTCTAAGATTCCTTCCTCAGCAAAACGCTTATATAAGACAAATCGAAGAGCATTGGTTACATGAGAAGGTGAGGTAATATTAGGTACATAAATAGCTAAATTAAAGGAAAAACTCTTATGATCAAATGCTGTAAAACTCACCTGCGGGGTAGGATTTTTTAAAACGCCTTCTGTCGCAAAAGCAATCTCCAACAAAATTTCAGCAACATGCTCTGGAGCAACTTTAGATGATACAGTAACTGGTATATCAATTCGTCCTACTTTATTACGTCTAGTCCAATTACTAACGTTGTTATTAATAAGGCTTGAATTGGGAATGATAATCGTCTTACGCTGAATGGTCTCAAGTTCCGTTGCACGCACACTAATACGCTTAACAACACCACCTACTGATCCAGATTCTATATAGTCTCCTATTTTAAATGGTCTTCCAACTAAAATAATAAGTCCAGAGACAAAGTTTTGGACAATATTCTGTAAACCAAAACCTATACCAAGTGAAAGTCCTCCAGCAATAAGAGCGAAATTTCTAAGATCCAAACCTGCCATTGACAATCCCGTCAAAGCAGACACAACAACGCCTCCATAACTTATCACTGTTTTGATAGAATTACGTATACCAGAATCGAACTCTCCATGAACCAACACCACACTATCTAACCAACCAATAAATCGGCGAATAAGAAACCAGCAAACACAAAAAGAAATAATTCCTGTTATAATAGAAATCAAAGAAAGAGTAATATTTCCAATCTGAAAACCAGTAACCAATTGCCACAATACTGCTTTCAAATCAGAATAGGAAAATCCAAACTGTACAGCAATTGGCATTGCACAAAATACAACAACAAATAAATTGAGAAAAACGCTCACAAAAACTCCCAATTGATTCATCGTTTTTTCTTCTAAATGAAACCTCTGCATCAAAAGATAACCAACCGTTGTTTTCATAAATTGGCCTTTAGTTCCAAGTTCTTGAGCGCTTTGTATTCCTAAATACATGAGAACTAAAAATGCTCCACCAATCATAATTTGCTGCATAATAAAACGTGCAAGACCAACATAACCTAAAAGATTCAACACAAAGAGCAGTAACCCCAAGCCAATAAGAGGAATGCGTATATAAAATGGCCAAAAGTATGGTTCTTTTTTTTCTCCTTGAAAACGCTTACGTCTAAATCGCAAAGGTACAAATGATATTATAAACAGCAATATCGCTACAAGAAAAACAGCAATAAAACTTTTAGCAATTGTCAAAGATAGAGGCGCTGAAATAATTTGATAAATACTATTAAGAACAGCATCAAATGCCAACACACCCGCTAAAGAAGTGAGTAAAATCACTAATTGATAAGCAGACGATGGTGCAATACTGAGAAGACGCGCATGGAGCATATTCGAAGATAAAAGAACAATTGCTAAGCGATTGATTAAAAACACTAAAATAATCTGACAACCTATCATATCAAAAACTGTTGTAAGCTTACCTAGATCTAAGTTAAAACTACGAAACAAAAACAACACAAGATAAACGCAAAAAGTACATATAAGCGAAGGTAAGAAAACTGAAATAAAGGCGATCAATAAGCGTTGTAAATAAGATATTTCCTCATTAGACTTCCTAAAGTGGCAATACACATGAACAAGAACTTTTCGAGAAAAATACGAAAGACCCAAAGTGATAAAAAGTGGAATTAAAAAGGAAAGAAATAGTTGTAACAACTTGAAATAAAATATAAAATTCCACCAAGAATTTAACAACAAAAGAAAATCTGATGAGGCCTCTTTTGTTTTTTGGGCGAGCTGTTTAACCATCGGAATCGAAAACTCAAGCCTATACGTAAGCGTGCGTTTAAAAAGCTCCCGAGATTGAGAAATAGAAAGTTCAGCTATTCTATTTGCCGCTAAGAAAATTTCTTCAAAACGAAGCATGATACTGTTAATTTTAGCTTTTTGCTCTATCAAGTAAGAATACTCTTTCACTGAGCTTTTCAGTTTTTTTACGTCACGATGGATCTCCGTTAATTGATCAAGAAGTGTATTAATCTCATTAAGAGGAAGACGCAAAACAAATGCTGCCTCAATAGCACGTTCACTGATATCTTGTGCACGTAACCGCAATTCTTCTAAAGAACGCTCATCTTCTGACTTTCTGTCAAAATCTCTTTTTAAAGTTTCACTATTTTCTTCAAGAGTCTCAATAATCAACTGTTGTTGTTGAATAATTTCATCAACTGAATAAGAATCTATTGTTTGTTCGACAATTGTATTTTGTGCCCCCCTATTCCCCCATGCACCAGAATTAAATACAAAGGTAATCCCCAAAAGAAGGAAAAGTATGTGGATGTTTTCTCTACAAAATGAATACATATCTACCTTATGCGCACAAAAAGGATTCTATCCCCCCCTCTCTAATATGGTATAAAACAGATATTTTCAACTTTTGTAGAATAATCTTATAAAAGCTTTCCCTTATCCTATAATACTGATAATAAGAGAAAAGGATAATAAATAAGCTGAACTCAATAAGATTAAAGAAGGCACTCTAGTATGTGTTTTTTGCACCTCTATTGCAAAAAAGAAAATTTTCTTCCTTTGACAACTTGGATTTTTCTATCCAGTTTAGGTGTATTCTTGACGAGCAACCTAGGAACGCGTGCTTATTTAATCAAACAATCACACACCAATAATATCATTAAAACGAATAGATTTAATTTACACAATAAGTGTGATCAGTTGAATGTTACCATAACTGAAAACAAAAAACTTGTAATACTCCATACAGAATCTATTTTTACGAAAACCTTTCAAAAAATCCTAACATTGGATTTCTTTTTAATAAAGATTCCAGCTATTGATACACAATTTCTTAGCGTTAAAACGCAATATTTCTCAAATAAACGCGCTCCTCCTAATGAACACACTTAAATTCTCTTCCTTGAATTATAAAACGATCATCTTATTTTACTTGTGCTTTTAACTTTGAATAACTGTTAGATTGCCTATTAGCGGAATATATCATGCGTACACCTGGTTGGTTAACTACCCTTTATTGTTTTATTCTTTTAAGCAGCATTTATGTTGCCTTGCCCAATTTATTTTCATACGAACAAGTTAAAAACTCGAAATTCTTACCCGACACCCGTGTAGCACTTGGTCTTGACCTTCAAGGAGGCTCTTCTCTCCTGCTCGAAGTTGATAGCAAAACGTTAAAACGCGATCAGTTACACATAGTTTTAGGCAGTGTACGCAATGTATTGCGTGAAAAACAAATCCGCACCTCAAGTGTGCGTATCGTTGAAGATAGTATTATTGCCCTTATTTCTGATCCATCGCAAACTGAAAAAGCACTCTCTGCTTTGAAAACATTAATAACCCCCATACACAGTAGCTTTGGTACAACAGAACATAACATCACGATCAGTGCTCAAAATGAAACTCTCCGCGTCACATTAACGGAAGCTGGTATAAAAGACCGTGTAAGCAATGCTATTGAACAAAGCTTAGAAATCATCCGTCGCCGTATAGATCAAGTTGGTGTTTCAGAACCAGCCATCCAAAAGGTCGGAAATGATCGTATTATGGTCCAATTGCCCGGACTACAAGATCCAAAACAACTACGTGATCTTTTAGGAACAACCGCTAAGATGAGTTTTCATCTTGTTCCTTCTAATGTGGACCCCAATAATCCCCCTATAGGTGTTTCTATTCTTCCTGGATATACTGATGCAACACAACACTATGCAATTTATGATCAAATCGCTTTAGATGGAAATGTCCTGAAAGATGCCCGTGCAGGTTTTGACCCCCAAATACCAGGGCGTTCCATTATTTCATTTACTCTAGATTCCGCTGGTGCAAAAATATTTGCCGATATAACACGACAAAATATTAACCGTCCTTTTGCCATTGTTCTGGATAATAAGGTTTTAACCGCTCCTACCATCAATAGTGTCATTCCCAATGGACAAGGTCAAATTACAGGAAACTTTGACCCCAAAGAAGCCTCAACTCTGGCTGCTCTGCTTCGTGCTGGTTCCCTCCCCGCACCACTCACGGTCATTGAAGAGAGAACCGTAGGTCCAAATCTTGGTGCTGATGCCATCCAAATGGGACTTTACACCGGCATAATTGGCTTTATTCTTGTTGCAATTTTTATTTTTCTTCTCTACCGCATTTGGGGATTAATTGCCAATATAGCACTAGCTCTGCACACGATTTTAACATTTGCTGCACTGAGTCTTTTGGGAGCTACGCTTACGCTACCTGGTATTGCTGGTATTATTTTAGGCATCGGTATTGCCGTTGATGCTAATATTCTCATCAATGAACGTATCCGTGAAGAAAGTCGAAAAGGTGTGAGTGCTTTTGCAGCCCTAGATCGTGGATTTAAACACGCTTTTGCAACCATTGTTGATGCAAATGTTACGGCAATTATAGCGACTGTCTTACTATTTTGGTTTGGCACCGGTCCCGTTCGTGGTTTTGCCGTAACAATGTTGCTTGGTATTATCATCTCCATGTTTACAAATATCACCATTGTACGCATCATCATGATTTGGATCGTTCGTAAATGGAAAATTAAAAAATTGCATATTCACTCTGCTTTCAACATCATGCCAGAAAACACAACTTTCCACTTTATGAAAGCACGTTTCATTGGTATTGGCGTCTCAATTGTTTTATCAATGGCTTCAGTCTTTCTCTTTTTTAAGCCTGGATTGAACTTCGGAATTGATTTCATTGGCGGAAGCCAAATGAGTATTACCACGAAAGCACCAGCAGATCTAGCAACTCTGCGTTCCAAGCTTTCTACTCTTAATATTGGTGAAGTTACCTTGCAAAATATTGATAACGAAAACACCGTATTAATTCGCATGCAGAAACAAAGCGGTAGCGAAGCACAACAAACCATCGCCATTGATAAGGTCAAAACAGCTGTACAAAATATCTATCCCGATACCACATTCGATCAAATAGAAGTTGTTGGTCCCAAAATTTCAGGCGAGCTTGCCACAGCTGCTTTTACTGCTGTTATCCTTGCGGCTATTGCCATGTCTCTCTATATATGGTTACGCTTCGAATGGTTCTTTGCTATTGGAGCAATTATCACTCTCATTCTAGACACCACAAAAATGATTGGCTTTTTTGCTTTATTTCAATTTGATTTTAATTTAACGGCTATCGCTGCACTCTTAACAATTGTTGGATATTCTATAAATGATAAAGTTGTCGTCTATGATAGGATGCGCGAAAATATGCGTCTTTATAAAAAAATGCCGTTGCGCGAGCTGATTGATCTGTCAATTAATCAGGTTCTTGTACGTTGTTTTTTTACATCAGCCACAACAATTCTTGCTATGCTCCCCATGGCGATATGGGGTGGAAGTGCTGTTCATAATTTTGCATTGCCCATGGTCTTTGGGATTATTATTGCAACATCATCCTCTATCTTTATTGCTGCTCCTATTTTACTCCTGCTAGGAAATTGGTGGCGTGAGCGAAATAATCGTGCAAATACCAAAGTGAAATAAAAATGCCCTTTAATACGTATGATACATTTCGCTTCTCTTCTCATAGAAATATAGTCATTTTCATTCATTCGCTTTTTGATCAAGAATAGTAAATAATCCATGCTCCACGACACACCACTTATCACAACTATTGTTGCAGGTTTATGTTTAGCATTTCTCTTGGGAATGATTGCTAGCCGTTTGCGTATTTCACCACTTGTAGGCTATTTGTTAGCCGGTGTTATTGTGGGACCCAATACAGGCGGATTTAAAATAGATTCCGTCATCATTAATCAACTTGCTGAAATTGGTATTATTTTGCTGATGTTTGGTGTTGGGCTCCACTTTTCATTAAAAGATCTTTTATCTGTCAAAGCTATTGCTGTCCCCGCTGCTATTGCACAAATGGCATTTTCTACTTTTCTAGGTTTGTGCCTTGGTTTGATTATGGGATGGGGCTTCGGTGGTAGTTTGATCTTCGGCCTTGCTTTATCCATAGCAAGTACTGTTATCCTTCTACGTGCTTTGCAAGAGCGTCATCTTATTGAAACAGAAAAAGGACGCATTGCCGTTGGATGGTTGATTATTGAGGATTTAGCAATGGTCCTTATACTTGTCCTCATCCCTTCCTTGGCAAGTGCCCTCAGCAACACCAAAAAAGAAGCGTTGGATCCTCTTGTTCAATGGTTGGATTTAAGTATTTGGGGTATTTTTGGTCTCACCATCCTGAAAGTGATTGTATTTATTGCACTTATGCTCGTCATTGGGCGACGCGTTATCCCATGGCTTTTAAAAATGAGCGCACAATCGGGATCACGTGAATTATTTCGTCTTAGCGTCTTTGCTATTGCATTAGGAGTGGCTTTTGGAGCCGCTCATTTATTTGGTGTTTCTCTTTCTCTTGGTGCTTTTTTTGCTGGTATGGTCATGAGCGAATCAGAATTAAGCCACCGTGCCGCGGAAGAATCTTTACCACTGCGCGATGCTTTTTCTGTTCTCTTTTTTGTTTCTGTAGGCATGTTATTTGACCCAGAGAAACTCTTAACTCATTTTTTTCCTCTCTTAGCAACCTTATTCATTATCGTAATCGGAAAATCTGCTGTTGCCTTTTTCATCGTTAAGGCTTTTCGCTATTCTAATGCAACAGCTTTGACTATTTCTGCAAGCCTTGCCCAAATCGGAGAATTTTCCTTTATCCTTGCTGGTTTAAGTTTAAGCTTAGGACTTTTAAACAATGACGCTCATGATTTAATTCTTGGAGGAGCAATTTTTTCTATTTTGCTCAATCCTCTTGTTTTCATTGCCTGTAATAAAATTAAAAAACGTCTAGAAAAAAATTCTGCATCTTCACAAAATACCCAAACAATTATTGATATTGATCCACAAGATCCTGACCAAGATTTTTTGCCGATGACCTTAAAAAATAGCCATATCGTAATTATTGGCTATGGTCGTATTGGTAAGTGTGTTGCATTATCTTTAATAAATAGAGGTAAACCTATAGTGATCGTAGAAGAATCAAAACGCCTCTCTGATAAAGCGATTGCAGATGGCTTTGAGGCTATTTGCGGCAATATCATTCAACAAGAAATAATGAACGCAGCAAATATAAGTAATGCAGATAAAGTTGTTATTACAATGCTAAGCACCATTGAAGTAGGAGAATGTATCGTTAATATAAGGAATATGAAGAAAGATATCCAGATAATCACACATGCATTATCCGACATAGAAACAACATATCTCATTGATTTAGGTGCTGATGTTGTAGTAACGGATAATGAAGAAATTGCCAATGGCATCATAGAGTATATAATGGAACGAAGATCTGTACAGAATATGCTCAATCATGAAAATTTACAGAAAACATAAAATGGATAAAGAATCGTGAAAATAAAGCAGTTTATATGGCCATTGATTGGTATCTTAGCAATGCTGATATCTATTCGGATTCTTTATATGAAACTCTCTGCCATTTCATTTGGGGATGTATTGGAGCGCTTGAGCGATTTAAATGCACAGCACTGGTTATTAGCCTGCTTATGTTCTCTCCTAGCTTATGCTGCTCTTGCTGGATATGATCGAATTGCCTTGCAACATCTAGGCCATAAAATTTCTTGGGTTTTTATCGCTATATGTTCATTTACAACCTACGCTCTTTCACACAATATCGGTGCTTCAGTTTTTTCTGGTGCCGTTGTGCGCTATCGTGCCTATAAAATGAAAGGATTAAACGGAACAGAAATCGCAATATTAGTAGGTTTTTGCTCTTTTACTTTTGTAATCGGCACAGTCTTACTTTTGGGAATCGTTTTGGTGCTACAACCCGAAATTATCACCCTCATTCATAAAGAACTTCCTGAATGGCTAGGAACAACGGTTGGAGCAATTTTACTCAGCTGTATAGCACTTTATACGTTTGGCAGCTGGCTTCAGTTAAAACCCTTACGCTTGGGTAAGAAAATTCAACTTTCCTATCCACGGCTGAAAATTGTTATTCAACAGCTTCTCATTAGCCCTTTAGAGCTTTTAGGAGCAGCCGGAATTATATATGCTGTTCTCCCACACAACGCAGATATTCATTTTATCTCTGTTCTTGGTGTTTTCCTAGCATCTTTTACGATAACTCTTCTCTCCAATGCTCCAGCAGGAGGAGTAGGAGTTCTTGAAGCTCTCTTCATAACAGGCATGCCCAATATAAATCCAACCGATGTTATTGCAGCACTTATTGTCTTTAGAATGTTTTATTTGATTATACCGCTTATCATTTCATTATTTGTGGTCGCCATTTTTGAAGCGCATCAATACTGGAAAAGAGCCCCCAAAACACCTCCTGAATAAATAAAAGGCTATCAACTACTTCTTTTTTGTGTGCCTATAAGAGATTATCATCCATGCTAATCGATTGTATATGTAAATTAATACAATCATTATTTTTATTTATCTTTTTTACATTGAAACTTGAAGGTCCCCTTTTATAAGAATCTTACTTTACGAAAAATATAGAAATATTTATCTATTTTCCTTCAAAAAAACTCCCATAAACTTGAATATTAAAAGTACTATTTTATTATGTAATCGATTTTTATGTTGGATAAAGCACATCATTGCAAAAAACAAATACTCAAATTTAAAAACCTCTATCTGAAAATAACTTCATTTTATTATTTAAAAAAGAAAAATTATATAAATCAAGAATACTTAAAGAACCCTTTTAATAAAAGAATTTTTCCTAAACGATCATATAAAAATACAAGGAAAAACTTTACAAAATTTTCATCTCTCAAAAATATAGGAATAATGTGTATACATATTGTGTCACGCTTTTGTTTGTCACGTTCTTTAATAGAATCAAGCCTCTCAAAGAAAAAACACCATCGTGTTGCCAATTTACATACCTTTTTTAAGAAACCTCTCTCAGTGCTCTTCCCCATTACACAATAACACCCGTAAATGGATAATAGTAAAGCCATTGTTGCACCATCATCTTTATACTTAATAAAAGAGCAAGCCTGCACCATTATACTATTTTTCCAATGTTGTGATAACTTTTAACGCTTAAGAACTTTAATAAGAATCATTTTTATGCTTTTCTTTAATAGTCTTTATCCACACGTTAATCCCATTTATAATGCACAAATAAATGAGTTTAATTAATTCATTATAAGAGAGATTAAAACAAAAGAAGTTTATGGCAGTAAAGTTTTCTCAAACAAAGAATAATTAATTATTATAAATCAATATATTATAATTGATTCTGAGCAGCTTTCTTAATGTTTATATTTTTAACGGTTAAGCTAACGGAAAGACAGTATAACGTAACCGCACGGTTTAATATTCTAAAACTTAAAGCCCTATTAAAGCTTATTTTCTGTCGTTTAGCAGGTATTAGCTTTAAACCATTAAACTGATCTAATTTTATTCCTGTTATGTCCAGCTAACTACTTTGTTTTATCTTGATTCACCCTCTTGGAATACTGATGATTATTACAGAGATCTTTTGTTTAAGTGGGAGAGTTATCAAAAAATATCCACGCTGCTGACACAACTAAAGTGTAAAGTTTCTTCTATCTTTAAACAATATGCTAAAAATCCAAAAAAATTTAGTCAATTTATATTAAAAGAAGTGAAAACTGTTGATTTTTATACCCCTTTAAATAGCACAATTGTCGGTAAGAAACTTCTCCTTACCAATTGCGATTAAAAAAAACAATACGCATTAAAAGATCTTTAAATGTCCTTTGAAGTTCTTTAAGCCCCTAAAAGTACAACACCCGATGACTAAGCTATATCGACAATCTTCACTTTTAAACAAATGCATATGGGGAAATCCTACTCCCCAATTTTATTTAGCAACTCGTACCTTAAAAAAATTTACGCAATCAATAAGTTGTTTACGGTATAAAATCGAATGGTGGGTGATGAGGGGATCGAACCCACGACCCGCTGATTAAGAGTCAGCTGCTCTACCGACTGAGCTAATCACCCATAAGCTTCTCAAAAGATGAGAATGAGCATTTCTATAACGCTCCTAAGGATGGATGTCCAGATATTTTGTTGTTTGTTATATAGACTCATTGTCTGTAAGATTAAAAATATGATATTCACCACTTGATCTTATATAAAAATAAACCCATTATAAGGAACTTTCTAAATAAATGTTCTGATTGTTATACAGAACCTATAGTTGGAGGATTATCGAGTATAATGCCCGAGCAAAATTTAGAGGAACCTTCTTGTGGTTGTAAGCGGGATGGGGCATCATTTTGTTTTATCAATAATCACATGCATTCAAGCAATATTTTGCTGTTTTTTTCGTTGAATATAAGTTTTTTTACATTCAATGTTCATGATCCAATATACGAATAAAAGCCTATGAATTTTTTTTGTCAATCGCGCGCTTTTAAGCTTCTAAAAGGTAAGGAATGATGGAATGGATCACTGATCCCCATGCGTGGTTTGGTTTGATCACGCTGGTTTTTCTCGAAATTGTTTTAGGAATAGATAACCTTATCTTTATTGCAATTTTAGCTGAAAAATTGCCACTGCATTTGCGTGACCGCGCACGCTTTCTAGGTCTTACTTTAGCATTAATTATGCGGCTTTTCCTTCTTACAGTTATTGGATGGGTTATGAGACTCGATAGGGTAATTCTTTCACTTTCATCTTTTGTATTTAGTTGGCATAGCTTTATTTTAATCGGTGGTGGAGCCTTTTTGCTAGCAAAGGGAACGTTAGAATTACATGAAAGGTTAGAAGGGGTATCACATGAAAGAAAAACAGGCGTTGCTTATGCTGTTTTTTGGCAAGTAATTGTTCAAATCGTGGTGCTGGATGCCGTTTTTTCACTAGACAGTATTATTACCGCAACAGGTATGATTGCAAAAGAGCAGGCAACAGTTATGTATATCGCAGTCATATCTGCTATGGGAGTAATGATGTGCGGATCTGGTGTTCTTATGCGTTTTATTAATCGTCATCCCACTATTGTAATCCTCTGTCTTGGTTTTTTGATGATGATTGGTTTTACTCTCATTGTTGAAGGATTTGGTTTTCATATTCCAAAAGGGTATTTGTATGCTGCTATTGGTTTTTCTGTTCTCATCGAAGCTTTTAATCAAATTGGACGTCGTAACCGTGAAAAAATGATTAAAACGAATGATCTACGCAGTAGAACAGCTGATGCTGTTTTGAGGCTCTTAGGAGGAGGAAGTAAAGATAGTCACCTTGCTGAGACTGTAGATGTTATTGCGGAACAGGCCGCAGCTTCTGAGTTGTTTAGACCAGAAGAAAAGGAGATGATTCGTGGTGTTCTCGATTTAGCTGATCGCCCTGTTCGCTCTATCATGTCGCCACGTAATGAGATTGAGTGGTTAGATTTAAATGCTGATGAAAATGAAATGCGTGAAGAATTACAAAAGGTTAAACATAGCCGCTTAATTCTTGCGCGTGAAAAAGTAGATGAATTTGTTGGCGTTGCATTGACAAAAGATCTTCTTTTGAATTTGGCTGAGGGGAAAAAGATTAATTGGAAAAAAGCTATGCGAGAACCCCTCGTTGTTCATGAAAATACAAGTGTTTTACGATTGATGGAGCAATTACGTCATTCTTCGATTCAGCTTGCAATTATTGTTGATGAGCATGGATCTTTTGAAGGAATTGCAACACCAACTGATATTCTTGAAGCTATTGCAGGAGACTTTCCTGATGACGATGAAGCTCTCATGATCGCAGAACGACTTGAAAATGGCAGTCTTCTTGTTGAGGGATATGCTGATATCCGCCGTTTAAGTGGTTATCTTGGGCGTAACCTTGTGGATGAAGCAGATCGTTATACGACTCTGGCAGGCTTTATGCTTTGGCAGTTTGGTCATTTACCAAATGAGGGAGAAAGTTTTGAAACTGATGGTTTACACTTTAAAGTGATTGAAATGGAACGCCGAAACATATCTAAAATCCTTATTTCTCCAATTGTCTTACCAGAAAAAAGCTAATTCTTTTTATAAGCAAGATGAATAAAAAGATTTTTTTATGATTAAAAATTGAAAAGAATAAGAAGTTGATGACTTAATTGCATTTCACTATTTCTATATTTTTTAAGCGTAAAGTAATGAACATACCAAAGTTATGTTATCAATAAACTTTCCATTATAAAAATTTCCATTGATGATTTACAAAAAGCTGTAAGAGAAAAAATGATGAAAAATTATTTGTCAATGGTCATTAATCTCAAAAATTATGAATATATACAACATATTGATTTATAATAATTATTTATTATAATATTAGCTTCACATCAAGAAATCATCTTTCAAACATCAGATTTCCGCTAATGGATAGAACTCCGCCATTGTTGGGTTCACTCAACTGATAATGGCAGCGTTAAACTAGATTCTGGTTCCTATAATTTTTTGAGATCTTCTTGATATTTCTTATCTTTTGTTTCGATAAATTTAGCTATTTTTTTCCTTCCAAGAATGAAGCTCCACCTCTCTGGAAAGCTCTTATTAAGAACTTTGTTTTTCTTCCACATGGCTCATATTTTTTGCTACTTTTGCAATTAAAGTGTAGCTGAGTTTCTTAGATTTCACCACTTCTTTGGCTAAAGCCAATGCACGTTCAAGATGAATCTTTTGGGTATTTTCATCAAAGCCTAAATGATCCCCTGCACTGAAACTTTGATAATAAGATTGTAAGGTTGCAACATCACCCAATAAAGCCAGTGCACTAATATGCAGTAGCTATAATCTGCATCATCTATCTTGATAACCTTATGTGCCTCAACTTCACTCTTTTGCCAAGGTAGTGCTCCATATCTGGAATAAAAGCATTTATGAAGATCAATTTTTTCCATCACCCATTTCAAGACATAATCAAGCTCTAATTTCAACCAATCCGCATATATTTCTTCTTCACAAACTCTCAACCACTTTTTATCAAAGTCAAATTTTAAATCTTGTAAGTGCTGAGAATTGATAGGGGTCAATTACCATGCAGGCAGCAGCTAAAATACCAGTACTAATCGAAAATCCAACATCAAATTGCGGATAACCTTTGATAATTGCGTCATTATAAAGAACTTGTACTTCACGATCTAGTAGTTGATAACGTGCTGAATAATTATCTACCTCTTTAATTTTCTCAACAGACCAATCAAGATTTTTGAAGAGCGCTGTTGCACTCTCCATGGCTAAAAAATTCTTTGCTCTACCTGAAAAAAGGTTGTATCCATATCAAAAGTCAAAAGCAAAACAGCTTTCTGCAAATAAAATTGATAACGCCGTATAAGAGAAGAATCTTATCAATAAGGTCTTTGGTGATTTCTTTTGCAACGTCTAAACGAGATGAAATCTTATCATTAAAAAAACAACAAAGTCAATAGTTTGTGTGAAATTATTTTATATGAATTCCATTTAGAATTCACACTTTATACGTGATTCAATTGACCATTTTTTATAAACAATTGCCATGTATGAATAGACTATAAAAAGCAAATTATGATGCAAGTGTTATAAGGCATGTAAACATTCAAATGAAGTAAAAAGCAGCTATCATTCATAACAGTTCATAAATTTTATGATACGTTTTTATCACACACAAATCGCATTGTTAAAAACGTAATCGTTTGGAATTATCGATAACATAAATTGCATACGCTTAAAGAATAGTATGGGTTTTACTTTTTTTTGAGCGAAACCTTAAAAGAAATAATCATTTGAAGCTATCATAAGATAGATTTTAATTCATTAAGAACACATAAAAGGATTTAAAGACAAGTCGATTTTAAAGCGGGGCTTACTAAAAAAGTTAGTAAATGACAAGCTGGCATTATATAGATAGTATCATCACAACAGATAATAAAATTGATAATGTTATGTCTTATGAAATCAAAAGTCTTTTAATGATATAACGCAAGCAAACAAGCAAAAAACGTTTTAAAAGAGGCATTTTGATAATGTGCTTTGTTTCAAATGCCCCCTCAAAAATGAAGGCGTTATTCTTAATACGTTTTATAACCATAAACAAAGTGTTTATAGGTTCTGTAATTCAAATGAGTGATTAAAAATCATACCTGTCATTTATGTTCCTTTTGATAAGTTTTAATCAATAAAATAGAGCGCTTGCAATATGATACGTTTTGTATATATGCATCCATTATTGATTTCTTTTGTATGATCTGTAGCACCTCTATTTAAAAGCCGCGTCATATCACTTGGCACGGCTTTCCTTTTTAAATTCTCTCTTTTATGATGCGTTTATAACCATCAAAAAGGCGCTCTCCACGCATGTCATTTATTCTTTTTATCAATCTTGATAACGTTATCGCTTTCATAAACCTCACAATTTATGGGAACCGAATATAAATCGCTATGTCTTTTTATTCTTGCATTGCCATATACATTACCTCTAATCACGAAATAACCAGAGATCTTGGCATTGCCATAAACCTTGGCATACTAACAACAGCATGATCATAAACTTCGGCATTGCTATGAATAGTGCAATCATTACTATAGCTGCACAAGATAGCATGTGAGGAGCAAGAGATATATTCCCAATTTTGCCAAACGTAAAGAACATACTCCCCCACCATAATTAGCGCTAGCTATATAAGAAAGTTGATTAAAGGTAAACAATCCCTTATCCAATATAACTGGCAATATTGGTGTATAGAGAAATTTCCCGATACCCATTCTCAAAACCATAATAACCATACCGAATACAGCGTTTTGAAATAATTCAAATCTTGACGATTATTTTTATCCCTATTATTATTCCTTTAACTGGTGATATTCCTCATCCGCGTTCCATTTCACCATAACAGCCTTTAGCTCCCAAATAGAATAAAAGCAAATTTAGCTATCTATTTTAATGCTCAAAACAATATATTTAGCTATCTACTATCAATATCGCCAGATCAATTATACAATAACATATTGAATTAAATGTATTTTTATGTTATATATGTTTATAGTTAAATTGAAAGCATATTTAGATAATCTTGCTTTTTTATCTCGATATTCAAAATGACTAATCGAAAAATTATATACGCAGCCGTAAATTTTACTTCTCTTAAAATCATTTGCTTATTCGCTATAAAACTTAATAAACAAATCAAATGACCATTTTCATAAAAGAGGAAATTGGCTTCTTTTTAGGTAATATTGTTATTTAGGATGATATGAAGTTGAAGAATTTGGTGCACCCGACAGAATTCGAATCTGTGACCTCTGCCTTCGGAGGGCAGCGCTCTATCCAGCTGAGCTACGGGTGCTTCAAACTGATTATTAAAATCAGTTATGGTCTTTTAACCAATCATACTCTTAGCTTCAATGCTAAATTATCATTTTAATAAAAAATTACTTGTTTGTAACTTATCTAACAACGCACTCCTCTTACTTTTCAATGATACTTTACCTTGAAATAACTTCTCTTTATTCAATGCTCTTTTTATTATAAAAAGAGCTTTTGTTACAACTTCAAAACTCTCAAAAATAAGTTACAACATACATTATAAATATCAGGATAATTTTTTAATGACTACATTACCAAGTCGCTTTCATTTTATTTCCGCAGAAACTGAGGACGCTATCAAAGCTACCCATAAATTAATTTCCGTTTATGGTCATTCTTCTCTGGAAGAAACTGATATTGTTGTTGCAATCGGTGGTGATGGGACAATGTTACAAACCGTACGAGACGTCATGAACACAGGCAAACCTATTTATGGTATGAATCAAGGTTCTGTAGGATTTCTTATGAATGAATTTCATGAAAAAAAATTGCCCAATCGTATTGCTGTCGCACATAAAAAAGAAATTCATCCCCTGCGCATGATTGCAAAATCTGAATGTCAAGATTCTATCGAGGCGCTTGCAATTAATGAAGTATCCCTCTTTCGGCAATCTTATCAAGCCGCAAAAATTCGCATCACCATTGATAACAACGTACGCATGGAACAATTAAGTTGTGATGGTGTTCTCGTCGCTACACCAGCTGGATCGACCGCCTATAATTTATCAGCACAAGGACCTATCTTACCTCTTATGGCCCCCCTTATGGCACTCACTCCCGTTAGTCCTTTTCGCCCTCGGCGTTGGCATGGAGCTTTGCTTCCCAATACAGTAATAGTGCGCTTTGATATGCTTGAACCTGACAAACGCCCTGTCAACGCTGCTGCAGATAATATTGAAGTTAAATCTGTTCATTCAGTTACTATTTCAATGGCAACAGAAGTAACAGCTTCAATCCTTTTTGACTCAAATCATTCATGGGATGAGCGCATTTTATCAGAACAATTTCGCTATTAATGATTGTATTATGCGTTTTATATGTATATGATTGTTATAGTTAGTTTTTTTGTGAAAACATCTTAACACTTTTTAAGAGTGTAGAATATTGGTTATAATCATCATTTAGATAGCGCAGTTAAAATCACAGAGCAATTGATAAAAAAATGATACCATCTTTAAACAGTTTTGATGATTTAGGTCTTTCCGCAAAGGTTATTAATGCGGTGAAATCAGCGGGATATACAACTCCAACACCTATTCAAAGTGAAACAATTCCGCATGTCCTTCAAAGAAAAGACGTTTTAGGAATCGCCCAAACGGGAACAGGTAAAACCGCTTCTTTCGTATTGCCTATGCTCACTCTCCTTGAAAAAGGTCGTGCAAGAGCACGAATGCCCCGTACGCTCATCTTAGAACCAACACGGGAAATTGCAGCTCAAGTTGAAGAAAATTTCGATAAATACGGAATAAATCATCGTTTAAATGTTGCTCTTTTGATTGGTGGAGTTTCTTTTGAACTCCAAGATCGCAAACTTGAACGGGGAGCTGATGTTCTTATCGCAACACCAGGGCGCCTTCTTGATCATTGCGAGCGCGGTAAACTGCTCCTGATGGGCGTTGAAATCCTTGTTATTGATGAAGCGGATCGCATGTTGGATATGGGCTTTATTCCTGATATTGAACGCATCTGTAAGCTAACTCCTTTTACGCGTCAAACTTTGTTCTTTTCTGCAACAATGGCGCCAGAAATTACAAAACTAACGAAACAATTTTTACATTCTCCTGTATCTGTTGAAGTTACAAAAGCATCCTCAACCGCAACCACAATTACACAACGGCTCGTCAAATCTGGAAGTAAGTCATGGGATAAAAGAGCTGTTTTGCGAGAACTTATTCATAATGAAGGTGCTGAGCTTCAAAACGCTATTATTTTCTGTAATCGAAAAAGAGATATCTCTGAACTTTTTAGATCTCTCGTCAGGCATAATTTTAGTGTAGGTGCACTTCATGGAGATATGGACCAATACTCGCGCATGAGCACATTGGCCGATTTTAAAGACAATAAACTCACACTTCTTGTTGCATCTGATGTTGCCGCCCGTGGACTTGATATCCCAGCTGTAAGTCATGTATTTAACTATGATGTTCCTACACATGCTGAAGACTATATCCATCGAATTGGTCGTACAGGGCGTGCAAATCGTAGCGGAAAAGCTTTTACAATTGTCACAAAAGCTGATCAAAAATATATCAATGCCATTGAGGAAATGAGTAATGAAAAAATTGAATGGCTCAATGGAGATCTCTCAACTTTAATAGCCGATGATCAAACAGAAGATATTGTTGTAAAGAAAAAATCTTCAAAATCATCAAAGAAAACTGCTCAAAAAGAGCCTGTTGCTCACACTAAAAAATCTGTAGAAGAGAATAAAACAGAATATATCAAAAATGCAAATAATAAAGAGAAGCCATCTGAGCAACAACGCCCACGAAAAAATAAGAATTACACGCCCCTTGGATTTGGTGATGATATTCCTGCTTTCATGCTTATAAAAACGTGTAAATAAACCCGTTCTTTACTCTCTTTAAGAGTAAAATGAACGAAATGCTTTTAAAAAAGCCGCTCTTATTTCCTAGAGAGTCTTTCTGCTACCTTTTCACGTCCCAAGAGCGGCAAAATTTTTCCCATTTCAGGTCCATGATCCATCCCAGTAAGTGCCTGACGTAATGGCATAAACAAAGCTTTCCCACTACGTCCTGTTTTTTCTTTTAATTCTGTTGTCCAAATTTTCCAACTTTCCTCATTCAAAGCACCTTCAGGTAAGAAATCGAGTGATTGGCGCACAAAAGCACGATCCTCTAGTGCCACTGTATCAAAATTCTGTTCATCATGAATTATTTTCCACCACAAAACAGCATCATTGACTTTATTAATATTACTTCTTATCGCGTTCCAGAAATATTCCGCCTTATCTCCCTCAATAGAAAGTTTTTTAAGGCGCATTTTTACTTCCTCATAGTTTAACTCATGGACAAGATGACTATTCAAAGCAAGAAGATCAGCAATATCAAATTTTGCAACGGATCTTGACGTATCTTGGAGATTAAAATGCTCTAAAAGCGCTGCTTGATTGGGATAGGGATGCACATTTTGCGATGTCCCAATCAAAACGGCAAGGCATTGAACAGCTATAGATTCAAATCCTTCTTCCCGTAGAGAACGAATAGAAAGATCATTGTTACGTTTTGAAAGTCCTTTTCCTAAAACTGTCGCCAATAAATTGATATGACCAAAAACCGGTAATTCTGCATTAAGAGCTTTAAAAAGAGCAATTTGAGCGCCTGTATTTGTAATATGATCATCCCCACGAATAATATGCGTAATAGCCATATCTACATCATCAACAACAGACGGCAATGTATAAAGATAGCTTCCATCTTCACGAATGAGAACAGGATCTGAAAGAGAAGCCAAATCAATCGTCTGCTTTCCCTTTACTGCATCATTCCAACAAACTGCTGTTCGCTTTGTTTGTAGAGGATCATTTTCAAAATTAGGGAGAAGAAAACGCCAATGGGGTTTACGACCTTGTGATTCAAAGTTTTTTTTCTCTTCTGCTGTCAATTTTAATGCTGCACGGTCATAAATAGGAGGCAATTTGCGTGAAAGCTGGATTTTACGACGCCGTTCTAATTCTTCTGCAGTCTCATAACAGGGATAAAGAAGCCCGCGTTGTTTGAGAATTTCCGCAACTTCATCATATCGATTAAATCGCTTAGATTGGTAATAAATTGCATCTGGTTGAATACCAAGCCATTCAAGGTCAACAGCAATAGCATCGATATATTCTTGTTTAGAACGTTCAACATCTGTATCATCATAGCGCAAGATAAATGCTCCATTATGCGCTTGCGCATAAAGCCAATTGAAAAGCGCAATACGGATATTGCCAATATGAATATAACCTGTTGGAGAGGGAGCAAAACGAACTTTAACCATAAAATAATACTCAATTTTTATCGCGAAAATGATTAACTATGGGATAGCGACGATCGCGTCCGAAACTCTTGTAACTGATTTTTACACCGAGTGCAGATTGTCGTCTTTTATATTCGGCACCATAAAGAAGCTGTTCAACTTTCTCAACAGTTTCCCGTGAATACCCACGTTTAATAATATCACAAATACTCATGTCATTTTCTACAAGAGATTGCAAGATATCATCTAGAATAGGATAAGGCGGTAGAGAATCTTCATCTTTTTGATTTTCCCGCAGCTCTGCAGAAGGCGCTTTTTCTATAATATTGGATGGAATGACAATCCCTTCTGGTCCTCTCAAATTGTGCAAGTGATTTTTATTGCGCCACTCAGCTAATGCATAAACCTGCATTTTATAAATATCTTTAAGAGGATTAAACCCGCCATTCATATCACCATACAGTGTCGCATATCCCACAGCCATTTCCGACTTATTGCCTGTCGTTACCACCAATGAACCGAATTTATTTGAAAGAGCCATTAAAAGTGTACCGCGTATACGACTTTGAAGATTTTCTTCTGTTATATCAGGGGGTAACCCTAGAAAAACTGGCGCCATTGTCTTTAAAAAAGCTTCAACAGGTTGCTCAATCGGTATTATTTCATAATGACATCCTAGAAGTTGTGCACATTCTTTAGCATCTTTTAACGATTCTTGTGAAGTATAGTGATAAGGCATCATAATGGTGCGAACTCTCTCAGAGCCAAGAGCATCCACCGCCATTGCCGCACACAGGGCTGAATCAATTCCTCCTGAAAGACCAAGAATAACATCCTTAAAGCGATTTTTATTAACGTAATCTCTCAAACCTAAAACACAAGCTTGATAATCGGCCGCTAATCCATTGAGAAGACTTTCATTAGGACCTGAAATACAGTGCCATCCCGTCGTTATTTTTTGCCAATGGCTTAAAGCAATATGGCTATCAAAGTGCTTCATTTGAAATATCTTTTTTCCTTCTCCATTCAAGGCAAAAGACCCACCATCAAAAACGAGCTCATCTTGACCTCCAACTTGATTAGCATAAATAATTGGTACCCTAGATCGTAGAGCTTGCGTATGAACAACATCTATACGTTTTAAGGTTTTATTACGATAGTAGGGAGATCCGTTAAGGACAAGAATAATTTCCGCTCCTTTATTACCAAGCTCCGCACAAAGTGAAGAATCATTCCAAATATCTTCACAAATCACTATTCCTAGTCCTACCCCACGATAGATAAGAGGCTCAGGTCGTGGGCCTGAAGAAAATAAACGCTTTTCATCAAATTCAGCATAATTAGGTAAATCAAACTTCAAACTTTCGGCAATGACTCGCCCTTCATCAAGAAGCATGACACCGTTGTAAATATTGCCATTGCGTCTTAATGGAAGACCAATGACAATTCCTGGTCCGCCTACGGTTATCTTTGCTAATTTCTTAACAGTCTCTTCACATGTTTTTGTAAAAGCAGGTTTTAGAACAAGATCTTCCGGCGGATAAGCGCTTATAAAAAGTTCCGTGAATAAAACAAGATCAGCCCCCTCTTCTTTGGCCTTTTGATGTGCCATGACAGCTAAAGAAAAATTCCCCTCAATATCACCAACAATAGGATTTAATTGGGCAATTGATACCCGAAAATCATTTTTCATAAGCCTTTGTATCATTTCATCAGTTTAGCAACCACAACTTTACTCTTCATCATCAGGAAATATCACTTTTTAAAAATTCTCTTCTGCCATAATGACCTAAAAGTATATTAGGAAAAATTTTCCTACCCACCAGCAGCAACTCCTAACGAATCAGTCACACGATTTTTTTTAAGGAGTTCAGCAACAAGAAAAGCCAATTCTAACGCTTGATCTGCATTTAACCGTGGATCACATTGCGTATGATAACGATCAGATAAATCGTCTACAGAAATAGCATGCGCCCCTCCTGTACATTCAGTAACATCACGACCTGTCATCTCAATATGGATACCTCCTGGATAAGTTCCCTCTCCACGATGTACTGCAAAAAAATTCTCTACTTCTTTTAAAACATAATCAAAGGGACGCGTCTTATAACCATTGGCAGTAATCGTATTGCCATGCATTGGATCACATGACCATATAACCGCACGCTTCTCACGTTCAACGGCACGGATGAGTTTAGGCAGATAACTTTCAACTTTATCATACCCAAAACGCGTAATGAGAGTAAGCCGCCCCAGCTCGTTTTCTGGATTTAAAATATCAATTAATTTTAAAAGCTCATCAGACTCAATGGAAGGACCACATTTTAATCCTATAGGATTTTTAACGCCGCGACAATATTCAACGTGAGCATGGTCAATCTGACGTGTACGGTCACCAATCCATAACATATGACCGGATGTTGCATACCAATTTCCTGAAGTTGAATCAATCCGAGTCAAAGCCTCTTCATAACCAAGCAAAAGTGCTTCATGACTGGTATAAAAAGATGTTTCACGCAATGAAGAATGTGTTTTGGATGTAATCCCTATAGAACGCATAAAATCAATTGCTTCAGAAATACGCTCTGCCAATAATTCATAACGTTCCCCCTGCGGACTGTTAGAAACAAAACTCAACATCCATGTGTGTACATTTTCTAAATTAGCATAGCCACCTTGTGAAAAAGCACGCAATAGATTAAGTGTTGCCGCAGATTGGCGGTAAGCCATAGACATCCGTTGCGGATCTGGAATACGAGAATCGGCTTCAAACTCAATGCCATTAATAATATCCCCCCGATAAGCAGGAAATTCAACTCCCTCTTTGCTTTCGATATCAGAAGAGCGGGGCTTTGCAAATTGACCAGCAATACGACCAATTTTAACAACCGGTTTAGAACTACCAAAGGTTAAAACAATTGCCATTTGCAAAAATACACGAAAAAAATCACGGATATTATCAGCTTCATGTTCTGCAAAGCTTTCGGCACAATCACCACCTTGCAATAAAAAAGCTTGTCCTTTTGCAACAGCTGCTAATTCATTTTTTAAATCACGTGCTTCACCGGCAAAAACTAAAGGAGGATAACTTCTCAGTTTTCGTTCAACATCTTCTAACATAGACTTATCCGGATAAGTCGGAACTTGTTTAATTGGCCTTGTTCTCCAAGAGTCAGGTGCCCATTCTTTTATCATTACACTCTCTCTAAAGATTAATCTTACAGATTGGCATATCAAAAGCTTTTTACCGCAATATATGCTGTTTAACTTTCTATTTTCTTCCCATTTTCATATATATAACTTGGTTTATACATCGTTACCAATTCTTCTGCCATCGTTGGATGCACTGCCATCGTTTCATCAAAGATATCCTTCGTCAGCTTTCCTTTGAGAGCTATCCCAATAAGCTGTGCCATCTCACCAGCGTTTTCCCCTAAAATATGAGCGCCCACAACAATACGGCTTTCACCATCAACAATGAGTTTCATAAGCATTTTCTCTGAACTATCAGAAAAAACATTACGCATAGGACGAAAAACTGTACGATAAATTTCAAGACGCTTATAACGACGTACCGCATCTTCTTCTGAAAGACCAACTGTTCCAATCTCTGGCTGAGAAAAAACTGCCGTCGTAATTAAATCATAATCAGGTGTCGTGGGAATATTCTCAAACGCAGTCTTCACGAAACACATTGCATCATGAATCGCAACAGGTGTTAATTGAATATGACCTGTTACATCACCAACAGCCCAAATATGGGGTACATTCGTTGTCATTCTTTCATCAACAACAACTGCACCAAATTCATCCACTTGAACACCTGCTCGCTCAAGTCTTAAACCTGTTGTATTTGGTACACGCCCCGTAGCCAACATAATCTGATCGGCACCGATCGTTTGCCTATTTGATAAAACAACTTCATAACAATTTTCTGCAGCCTGCACTTTAGAAATTGTTACGCCATAGAAAATAGAAATCCCTTTTTCAATCATTGCATCGCTAAGCAATTGCCGCAAATCATGATCAAAACCACGAAGGATTAAATCACCACGATGGAGCAGCGTTGTTTTTACCCCCAATTCATGAAAAATATTAGCAAATTCAACACCAATATACCCTCCACCAACAATGACTATCGATTTTGGGAGTTGATCAAGGTCAAAAATCTCATTAGAAGTGAGGCAAAATCCACCGCCTTCTATGGGAGTATTTGGTGCAAATTTTGCCCCTGTTGCAATCAAAATCTTTTCCGCACTTACCCGCTCACCCGTGGCAGAAAGCTCTAATGTGTGATCATCTATAAAAGTAGCACGACTTTCATAAATATGCACATTGTTATTTTCTAATCCCTTACGATACAGCCCTTCTAACCTTGATATTTCTTTATTTTTAGCTGCAACCAACTTTTCCCAGCTAAAAATTGGATCCGCACATTTCCACCCAAAACCAACACTTTTCTTAAATTCTTTTACATATTGTGATGCATAAACATAAAGTTTTTTGGGAACACAACCACGAATAACACAAGTACCCCCTATACGATATTCCTCTGCTATAGCAACACGCTTACCAAGTCCTCCAGCAAGCCGTGCTGCACGTACTCCACCAGAACCACTTCCAATAACAAATAAATCAAAGTCAAAAGAGCCCACGAATTATTCCTTCTTATGTATCTGCAAGAATAGGCTAAGATCATTTATTATCAAATGAAAGTCTTTTTTTCTTTTGAAGAAGCATTTTTTTATAAAGCCGTATTCTAAAAAGACCTACTCTCATTAAAATATTAAAAACGGCGGAAAAACCGCCGCTATTTAAAAAATCAGAAATTGCCCATTGGTTGTCATGATATCAATCAAGCTATTTTTTATTTTCTGAAGATTCTGATTTTATAGGCATATTTGTAGGCATAGTAGAATTATTCAAATTAACTGTTTCAGACATTTCTTTTTTCACATTTTCTACAAGATCCCGCATAAGCGCAGAACGCCATGCATCAAATGCTGAATAAGAATCACGTGCGATATTGGGGACCTCTGTCAAAAACTTTTTACCGGTATCAGAATTGTAGAATGCCGTTATTGCATCAAGCTCTTTTTGAGTAAAATATTTTGCATATACATGAGCAATCTCTTTTTCTAGATCAGAGCGCCTTTTAATTAAAGCAAGCGCCTGCTTATCAACAATATCAGAAATAGTCTCTGCCAAATTTGGATCAGCCCTCATCAGTGCAGTTTTAAGATCATCTACCGCATTTGGTAAAAAACTATCAAACTGATCCGTTGCGTGAATGGCACTTATAGCCTTTCTAGCTGAAGCTAAATGCTGATCGCTCACACCTTGTGCATAAGCCATTCCAATATTCACAACGAAAACGGCAACTACACCTAAATATACGACAAAACGCTGAAAAGAAAATATTGTTTTCATTTAATGATTACCCCGATAATTAATTATAATTCAAATGCGTTATTTATTCAAAATTTCAATACTCTTTGATTTATTGTATTGTGCTAACATATCGTCATGAAACTGTCTTCTCTAAAAATCAAAAGATTCTAAAATTTTTGTTTGACCATCAGCCATAGCTACAATTGCACGTGAAGCCAATCCCAAAAAAAGTCCATGCTCAACAACACCAGGAATGGCAAGAAGTGCATCCGATAATGGTTTTGGTTGCAAAATGCAGCCCCAAAATGCATCAAGAATAAAATGGCCACCATCTGTTTCAAAAGGATTTTTTCCATTCATTCGCAATGCAATTTCTCCAGAAAGCCCTAAATCCTCAGCGACTTTTTCGATGGCTCTGCATGTTGTATGGATACCAAATGGATTAACTTCAATTGGTAGTGCAAAAGCACCAAGTCGTTTTACCACCTTTGTTTCATCAGCAATGACAAGCATTGCACGAGATGCCGATGCTACAATTTTTTCATACAACAATGCTCCCCCTCCACCTTTAATGAGCATCATCTCAGGACCAATTTCATCTGCTCCGTCAATATCAAGATCCAGTTCAGGTATTTGTTCTAAAGTGCTAACAGGCACTCCAAACTTACGACAGAGTTGTTCAGAATATCGTGAAGTAGCAACACCAGTCACTCGCAAACCATCCGCAACACGCCCACCAAGAAGACGAATAAATTCATTGACTGTCGAACCAGATCCAATACCAAGCCGCATATCATCTTCAATAAATTCAAGCGCTTTAATAGCTGCCATTTTTTTTAACTGCTGAACATCCATGAATGACTTTGCCTTTTATCCGTATAAGCAGCATTTATCACCCCTATTACCACCGATAATAATGATAATAAAAGATAACCTCTTGACGCAATCTATTTAAATTTACCATCATCTTTTGCTTGAAGAGATGTTACTCGTTATAGAAATATATGATAAGAATAAAATAGAATAATCAACAATTATCTTTTTTATTTCTTTGAGAAAATTTATTAGCATTTTTCTCATTCAATAAGAATTTTTGATTTATCTTGTGCTATCAATAGGATGCACATATCAATTTTTTGAAAAATTTAAAATGATCAGATATAAAAATCATCTATTTCTAGAAAACTGTAGATTATTATCTCGTTTCAATAACTTTGATAAACTTACTAATTTAAATACCGCAAAATTTTATCAGAAGAGTCTTCTATTATTTTTTGTTTTGTCATTATCCAAATGTGAAGCAAAATATGATAGATTATATTTTTTATGAATGCTGTCTGTGCATATTCCATGGTCTATGAAACCCTAGCGAAGACCAAATAATATCTCCACCTTTGGTCATCATAACGCTTCCTCGTGATAACAATTGTTGAGGCGTAAATATTATTTTTGCCTTCTTATAACATGTTGGATTACGCATTACAAATGTATGAATGAGAATATCTGCCTCTACACATTGATCTATTTCTCTCTGTAAAACAACCACTTTTAATCCATTCTCTAATAATGACGTACATACATGATAATCACAAATAAATTGTCCGTGCAACGAAGGACCATATTTTGTTGGTTTAATCGTTTCATTCACACGAAATGACTTTTTCCATATGGATGTCGTGAACTTAGAAATATGGTAACGATCAATATATAATTTTTTATCATGGATAACGCCCACGAGACGCATATTATCTGCTATAATCAGTTGTACAGGTGAATGCATTACGCAAATAGAAATACCAGCCAAAATAAACAAACTAAAAAAGAGCCGGATGAGTGTTTTGCAAAAAGTCAGTCCAACCAAGCCTATACTCAATAAAACCAACGCAGATAACGGCATAAAACCAGGATTCAAACCAGGAGAAATAGCCTTGATAACATGCGCAATCTTTATCACAAGATCAACACCAAACCCCATAATTTGAAGGGGGAGCCATTCGAATCCTCCTAACATTGCGAGGACTGCAATTAATCCAAAAGGAATGACGAAAATTGAAATGACAGGCAAAGCAAAAGCATTACTGATAATGCTCAAAGATGCCGTATTAGAAAAATGATACGCAGCATAAATTCCACTTGCACTCCCTGCAACAAGGGAAGAAGCACATGTTGAAAGCATCGATAAGAAAGCAAAATTTATCACTCCTCCTCCAACATAAGAGGGTGTTGTTTTTCTTTTACGAAAAAATGATCTTCCACTCCACCAATCAAAAAAAGCGATCAAAGCAGCAGTCGCAGAAAAGGACATTTGAAAGCTAGGACCTAATATTTCATGGGGTGTCATCGCCAGAGTTATCAACCCTGCAATAGAAAAATTACGCATTGTTATAGCAGAGCGATTACACAATATAGCAACCAACATAACAGCAATCATCACAAAACTTCTTTGCGCTGATATTGCTAAGCCCGACAATAACAAATAAAAAGCTGTTATCATAAACGCAACGATAGCAGCAAATTTTTTACTGGAATAATAGGAAGAAAAAACTGGAAAAAATGCTAAAAAACTACGGATACTCAAAAGAACTATGCCG
Source organism: Bartonella sp. MR63HLJHH (assembly GCF_042194155.1). NCBI lineage: Bacteria > Pseudomonadati > Pseudomonadota > Alphaproteobacteria > Hyphomicrobiales > Bartonellaceae > Bartonella > Bartonella sp. MR63HLJHH. The sequence continues at coordinate 46,966 of NZ_JBHIMN010000010.1, read as the reverse complement.
CTTAACAACGCCATATGTAAACCGGATATTGATAAAATATGGGCTAATCCAGCCGTACGTAATGCTTCATTTGTCTCATTTGAAATGCCAGCACGCTGCCCTGTTATAAGAGCAGCAGCAACACTCCCCTTTTCTCCTTCAAGGGCTATACGGATTCTTTGTGTCATCTTCGTGCGTAAATTTTCAATTTTCTGTAGAATGATAGCGAATATTCCATCAGGCTGCGAAACCGATATTTTTCTTGGTTTTCCTAAATAAACGCCTTGTGCCCCAATTCTTTTAAAGTAATTATGAAAACTAAAGTCGTAGCCTCCTGGACGCACTGGCCCAGAAAATGCACGAATCTTAACTTTCCCATATAGTCCATCACCAATTGCTAAGCCAGATGGCAAATATCTTGCCGATAAACGAATACGATGAAGACTATGGCATAATATGGGCTTTTCTGTACTCAAAACATCCAAAACTAAACGAAATCCCCCTTTGGTGCCTAACTCAATAGAAACAATTCTTCCCGTCAATGTGGTGACGATGTCACTGCTTAACATGGGTGTTGCAATACGCCACGTTTCTATTTTTGCCGCCAAAACACCCAATATAATACAAAACAAAAATCCCACGGGAATCCATATTTTTCGATAAAAACGTGCAACATAGAATATTCCCAGAAAAATACTGACCAACGCCCCCAATTGTCCCCAACTTGGCTCCCACTCTAAATGAAAATAAAAAATGATTCCTAGAGCAAAAAAGATTAAAATCAGCGAAAAAAGGATACCAAAAGAAACTTCTTTATTGATACAATCTTCTAGCCATTTGCGAAAACGAATGATTACTTCTTTTGAGAGTGTCAATAAAAAAAGTTTTTGTTGGTTATAACTGCCGTTCTTTGCATCATCATATCTAGAAAAAATACTCTGCCCTATTTGACATGGCTTTTTTCTTTCTGTAACAGATTTTTCGGATAAACCCTCTTTAACTTTACTTTGATAAAACATCCGCCCCCCACTTTAACTCGCAATATGGCTATTGCACACCCCATCACCTATGCTAACATGATTTTTCTATAAAGTTCTATAAGTAATATCTCAGTTTAAAGGAAAATATTTCGTGTCTGTTATTACTCGTTTTGCCCCTTCACCCACTGGCTTCCTTCATATTGGTGGCGCTCGTACTGCTCTTTTTAATTGGCTTTATGCAAAACATACCGGTGGAAAAATGCTTTTACGAATTGAAGATACAGACCGAGAGCGCTCAACAGAAGCAGCTGTAAAAGCTATTATAGATGGCTTACACTGGATGGGGCTTAGTTATGATGGCACCCCTATTTCGCAATTTGAACGTGCTGAACGTCACCGACAAATCGCCGAACAGTTGGTCAAAGACGGCAAAGCATATTATTGTTATGCTTCACCTGAGGAGTTAGCTGAAATGCGTGAAAAAGCCCGTGCAGAAGGGCGCCCACCACGTTATGATGGACGTTGGCGGGACCGTGATCGTTCTGAAGCTCCTAAAGGTGTTAAGCCTGTTATTCGCATCAAAGCCCCTGAAGAAGGAGAAACGATTGTACATGATCGTGTTCAAGGTGATGTTCGTTTTCCTAATAAAGATCTCGATGACTTTATTATTTTGCGTTCTGATGGTTCGCCTACTTATATGCATGCTGTTGTCGTTGATGATCATGATATGGGCATCACACATATTATACGTGGGGATGATCATCTTACCAATGCTGCCCGACAAATGATCATCTTTAAGGCAATGGGATGGGATATTCCTGTTATGGCACACATTCCTCTTATCCATGGTGAAAACGGTGCAAAATTATCAAAGCGGCATGGTGCACTCGGTGTTGATGCCTACCGAACAATGGGATATCTTCCTGCTGCTTTGCGCAATTACCTTGTCCGTTTAGGTTGGAGTCATGGTGATGACGAACTGATGTCGCTTAAAGATATGATTTCTTGGTTTGACATTGAGGATATTAACAAAGGTGCTGCTCGTTTTGATCTCAAAAAGCTCGATTCCATCAACGGACATTATATGCGCATGAGTAATGATCAAGAACTTTTTGATGCCGCTCTTAATATTCTACCAGAAACCGATAGGGGAGCACAAATTATTGAAAGACTTGATGAAAAACGCCGTATTCAATTTTTAAAAGCAATCCCACATTTGAAAGAACGTTCAAAAACACTGTGCGAACTGATTGACAATGCCTCCTTCATTTTTACGCAACGACCTTTACAACTTGATGAAAAAGCACAAATGCTCTTAGATAAAAATGGACGAACCATTTTAAATGATCTTTATCTTGCCCTGAAAGCTTGCCCCTCTTGGGATACAAAAAACCTAGATGAAACACTTCGCTCTTGTGTACAAACACAGAATCTCAAATTTGGATCTATTGCCCAACCACTTCGCGCAGCTCTTACAGGATCTGCAACATCACCAGGTGTTTTGGATGTTCTTATTTTATTAGGACGCGATGAATCCCTTCATCGCATCAAGGACCAACTTATCACAACAATATGCTCATAATGTGTACTGAGTATATTTCCTCAAATAGGGATCTATACAGATATCTCAACGCGCCCTAGAAGAGTTTTTTATGTTATATCATTGAAATACATTTTTTATTGAGTAATAATGATCAATAAGGAAATATTTTTAGATTGCATGTACTCACTTTTAGAGGCAATCTACCATTAAATATAAGTAAGAAAAGCTTCAGTTATACATCCCCCACTCTGATGAAGCAGAGTCTTAATTTTTAGCAGTGAAGGATCTGAAAGGAATACCGAATGTCTGAGAATAACGCATATATTATTGTGAATGATAAAAAAGTAGAGCTTCCCTTGCGTAAAGGCACGAGTGGACCTGAAGTCATTGAAATTGCTTCTCTCTACAAAAAAGCCGATATTTTTACTTATGATCCTGGTTTTACTTCAACAGCTTCTTGTGAATCAAAAATTACTTATATCGACGGTGATAAAGGCATATTGCTTTATCGTGGTTATCCTATTGATCAATTAGCTGAAAAAGGAGACTTTCTCGAAAGTTGTTATCTTTTACTTTATGGTGAACTCCCAACACAGCAAGAAAAAAATGAATTTGATCGATGTATTATGCAGCATACCATGGTACACGAACAGTTTGCACGCTTCTTCCATGGCTTCCGCCGTGATTCTCATCCTATGGCCGTCATGGTTGCCTGCCTTGGCGCTATGTCTGCGTTCTATCACGACTCTATTGATATTACAGATCCTCACCAGAGAATGATTGCTTCTGTTCGTCTTATCTCAAAAGTTCCAACGCTTGCTGCTATGGCCTATAAATACAGTATCGGACAAGCATTTGTTTATCCACGTAATGATCTTAGTTATGCTGCAAATTTCCTCCGTATGTGCTTTGCTGTTCCTTGTGAAGAATATAAAACAAACCCTGTGCTTGCTCGGGCGATGGATCAAATCTTTATCCTTCATGCAGATCATGAACAAAATGCTTCTACATCTACGGTACGTCTTGCTGGATCCTCGGGTGCTAATCCGTTTGCCTGTATTGCAGCAGGTGTTGCATGCCTTTGGGGACCAGCACATGGTGGTGCCAATGAAGCATGTTTAAAAATGCTACAAGAAATAGGTTCTATTGAAAGAATTCCTGAATTTATTGCACGTGCAAAAGATAAAAATGATCCTTTCCGCCTTATGGGCTTTGGGCACCGTGTCTATAAAAATTATGACCCACGTGCAAAAATCATGCAAAAAACCTGTCATGAAGTTTTAAAAGAACTCAACATTCAAGATGACCCGCTTCTTGATATTGCAATAGAACTTGAAAAAATTGCCTTAAGTGATGAATATTTTATTGAGAAAAAGCTTTATCCCAATGTTGATTTCTATTCCGGCATTACATTAAAAGCTCTAGGTTTTCCAACTGAAATGTTTACTGTTCTTTTTGCATTGGCGCGCAGTGTCGGGTGGGTGGCACAATGGAAAGAAATGATTGAAGACCCTGCACAAAAAATTGGTCGTCCTCGACAACTCTACACAGGCTATGCTATGCGTGACTATGTTCCTATAGATGAACGTGCAAATTAAAAAAAGAAATCAATAAAGCTTCAGTTTACTGAAGCTTTATTGAAAATAATCCAAAAATTATCCTTTGAGAATTTTTATAAAACGTGATTTTAAAACTCTTTCTACAGAGGTAACATCATCATAAAAATTTACTAAAAAATTCTAAGTTTTAAATTGAGAATACTCTTCTGCAAATTAGCCAAACATTTAGCAAAAAGAAATTGAAAATTTTACCTTATAATTCTCATTATCTTTAATGGAAGTGTATTTCCTGTCATTCCCTCATGTTTAAAAACCTTATTACATATTAAAATCTAGCAATGTCAGAATTTTACTTTCTATCTTCTCCAGATAAAATTGCAAAAGGCTTACATTAAGTGCTTCTTTAAAATGCCAAAAACTTCTTATCCCTTTTCAAGTAGATTAGAATAAAAATACTTTACATTTTATCCTGTTCAGAGCTGAAATTTTCTTTGTATTTAAGTTAATATTTTTCCTTTTAAATCTAACTTATTGATTTTTAAATAAAAATATTAAAAATCATCATATAATCAACAAGAGCTGTACTTCTTTCCTGTATTTTTTATTCCCATACTTGATAAAAATAAATCATTTTTTTGATAATGATATCCAGCATAATGATAGCAAAATGAACCCAGATAAATTTTTTACATTGCTCCAAAAGAGCTTACAGATTATAAAAATGCATGATGGTTTCATATTTGCCAGCTTATCTAATAGGAGAACATAATGAAATTATTAGCAGGAGCTCTTATAATAAGCGCAACACTGTTTACCCTATCGGCCAATTCTCAAACGCTGAAAATTGCAAGCGATGCCTCTTATCCGCCATTTAGTTATATTGACTCAAATAACGAACTTCAAGGGTTTGATATTGATATATCTTATGCGCTTTGTAAAAAAATGAATGTTGAATGTACTATTGTCACACAAGACTTCGAGGGGATGATTCCTGGTCTTCTTGCCAAAAAATACGATGCTATCGTTTCTTCCCTTTCTCCTACAAAAGAGCGCTTACAAAAAATTGATTTTACAGATCCTTACTACAATACTGTACTCGCTGTTATCGTTACCAAAAATTCGGGAATTAAAGAAATCTCAACACAAAACTTTAGAGGTAAAAATCTTGGAGTACAATCGAATACAACACAAGCTGCATATGCGGAAGATCATTATGCCTCTGAAAGAGTGAATATCAAACTTTATCCTACAGCAATAGAAGCTAATCGTGATCTTTTAAGCCATCGGCTTGATATCATTATCTTTGATAAATTAAAAGCATTAAATTGGCTTGAAAATGAAGGAAAAGATTGCTGTATCCTCCTAGGAACTCTAGAAGAAACAAAATTTCCTGTTGCAATTGCACTCCGTCAAAATAATAACGATCTTAAAAACAGTTTTAATAAAGCAATAGAAGAAATCCGCGCCGATGGAACCTATGAAAAAATTATGAAAAAATATTTTACTTTCAGTATCGATTAGATATCACTATGAATTAAAATTCAGTTTTTATATTTAAGGAGTATTTTTTAACTCTTTATTGGACATGCAAAGATAATTGGAAATTCGGCAGTTTTATAAGAAAATTTACATTTATCAAAATAGTTTTTAATTGTTCCTCGATATCTAAACATTTTATAGAATATAATGACAACAATAAGGTTGTATTTTTATCGTATCAAAATCTAATTTTTTCTTTATGTTCAAATTGAATAGCCTTACTTTCAAGAAAAATCCTTAGTTTTTACTCATGAAATGATTCAAATCTATCATTTCGTGAAAATTAACCTATCATACAAGCAATAAGATATTTATTCTTTTTTTATCAATAAAAAAGATAATTTTTTTGATAATAATGTCCAACATAATGATCTAAAATAAACATCAATAAATTTTTGAATTGCTCCCAAAAAGCTTACAGATTATAAAAACATAGTGATTTCATATTTGCCCGCTTATCCAATAGGAGAACATCATGAAACTATTAGCAGGAGCTCTTATAATAAGCGCCGCACTATTCACCCAATTGGCTGATGCGAAAACATTAAAAATTGCGAGTGAAGGCACCTACCCTCCCTTTAGTTATATTGACTCAAATAATAAATTGCAGGGACTTGATATTGATATATCTTATGCACTTTGTAAAAAAATGAATGTTGAGTGTACTGTTGTCACACAAGACTTCGAGGGAATGATTCCTGGACTTATTGCAAAAAAATATGATGCTATCATTGCCTCCCTCTCTCTTACACAAGAGCGCTTACAAAAAATTGACTTCACAGATCCTTACTACGATACAGCACTGGCTGTTATTGTTACCAAAGCTTCGGGAATTAAAGAAATCTCAACACAAGACTTTAGAGGTAAAAATCTTGGTGTACAATCAAATACAACACAAGCTTTCTATGCAGAAGATCATTATGCTTCTGAAGAGGTGAAAATTAAACTCTACCCTTCCACAATAGAAGTGAATCGTGACCTTTTAAATCATCGACTTGATGTGATTATTGTTGATAAATTACAAGCATTAAATTGGCTTAAAAATGAAGGAAAAGATTGCTGTCTCCTCCTAGGAACTCTAGAAGAAACAAAATTTCCTGTTGCAATTGCACTGCGTCAAAATAATAATGATCTTAAAAATAAGTTCAATAAGGCGCTAAAAGAAATCCGTTTAGATGGAACTTATGAGAAAATTATGAGAAAATATTTTACAAGTGATATCTATTAAATATCAATATGATGTTTAAATAAAACCCGCTGGTTATTTCTAAAAAATATTATCTAACTCTTTCATGAGGAACACAAGAATGATTGAAAATTTAGCATTGCTATCATTTAGCAATGGTGGATGGGGAGCGGTTATACTTTCTAGTGCAGGAATGACATTGTCATTGGCATTATGTTGTGGACTTCTAGGACTTCCTCTAGGTCTTCTAAATGCAGTGATGATTCGATCCAATATTAAGATGGCCAAAGCGATGGCACGCCTCTTTTCAACGGTATTTCGTGGACTACCAGAGCTTTTAACTTTGTTTTTAGTTTACTACGGGTTACAAAGCCTTATTCAAAATGTCTTGGACTATTTTAATTTTGAAATCATGTTCAGTATCAATGCTTTTGTTGCTGGTGTTCTTGCGCTTAGTATGGTTCTTGCAGCTTTTTCTTGTGAAGTTTGGCTTGGAGCATTTAATATTTTTGATAAAGGCCAATATGAAGCGGCTAAAGCTTTAGGCCTTTCACGGTCAACCACATTTTTTCGTATTGTCTTCCCTCAGCTCATCCGAAATGCCTTGCCAGGACTTTCTAATAATTGGCTTACTTTACTGAAAGATACATCCCTTGTTTCAACCATCGCACTTGTTGACCTCATGCGACAAACGAACTTAGCTGTCGCTGCTACCAATAAACCCATGCTATTTTATCTTGTAGCATGCTTACTCTATTTGTTATTTTCAGCGGTTTTTACTGCAATCTTACGCCATTTGGAAACATACACTCAAATAGGCGATAAAAAGGTGCTACGTCAATGATTCCTGAGTGGCTTTATTTCCTTTTCAATCCTGATCTTTTAAGCCATTATGGACCAAAATTTATTAATGGCTTTATTGTTACTGTTGAGCTTGTTTCTATTTCTTGTTCTCTTGGTTTTTTTCTTGGTATGCTTATCGCTTTTGCACGTTTATCAAAAAATACATTTTTACAGTATTGTGCAAATGCTTATGTCTATTTTTTCCGTGGCTCTCCTTTATTAGTTCAACTCTTCCTTTTTTATTATGGACTTGGTTCAATGAATGACTTCTGGCAGCAGGTTGGTTTGTGGTGGTTTTTTAAAAACGCGTGGTATTGTTGTCTTTTTATTTTTACTCTCAATTCTGCTGCCTATCAATCTGAGATCTTTAAAGGAAGTTTTCTATCCGTAACAACTGGGCAACGTGAAGCATCAAAAGCTTTAGGTCTAAGCAACTCTGTCACATTTTTTAGAGTTATTCTTCCACAAGCAATGATTGTAGCATTACGCCCCCTAGGAAATGAGTTGACTTTAATGATTAAATCCAGTGCTCTTGCCTCACTTATTACTGTTTATGATTTAATGGGGGTTGCTAAACTCACTTATTCACGGACTTTCGATTTTCAAGTTTACGTTTGGGCTGCTCTTATCTATCTCTTTATCGTTGAACTCATTCATCGTTTTATTGTTTTTATCGAACAGCGCCTCACTCGATATTTACGGTAAATAAAATGATCATAAAAAACTTTACAAACAAAAATGTTGAATTAATCAAGTTATTCATCAATGAAAGAATAAAATAAGATGAATTTGAAAAATAATAAATCGATCTCTCCCTGTAAAAACCCTGTGATCTCTATTCGAAATCTAAATAAATGGTATGGAAACTTTCAGGTCCTACATGATATCAACTTTAATGTTCAAGCTGGTGAACATATCGTTATTTGTGGACCATCGGGATCAGGAAAATCAACGTTAATCCGTTGTATTAATCAATTAGAACAAGCACAAAAAGGTTCAATCTGTATCCATAATGTTGATATCCATACCGCTCCTATACAACAGCAAAAAAATGTTCTTCGTAAGATAGGAATGGTCTTTCAGAACTTTAATTTATTTCCCCACATGAGCGTTATACAAAATTGTATTTTAGCACCTATGACAGTTCAAGGACTTTCCAAACAACAAGCACAAGAACGGGCAATTCGCTACTTAACGCATGTTGGTATTGAAAAACACTGTGAAAAATATCCTTTACAACTTTCTGGTGGGCAACAGCAACGTGTTGCGATTGCCCGTGCACTTTGTATGGAACCTGAAGTCATGCTTTTTGATGAACCAACCTCTGCTCTTGATCCAGAAAGTGTGGGAGAAGTTTTAGACGTGATGGCTCGATTGGCCGATACAGGGATCACAATGCTTTGTGTTACCCATGAAATGGGCTTCGCACGTAAAGTCTCAGAAAGAATACTCTTTCTAGAAAATGGAAAAATTGTTGAAGATACAGCCTCTGAAGAATTTTTTACTAATCCTAAAAGCCAACGTGCTTGTAATTTTCTTGCTAAAATTAAATATTAATCATTAACATATTGCTTTATTTATACAATTTTATTCCTGCTTTTTAAAAGAGTGATAATTGTTTGTGCGCCAACACCCCCCGATGGTACTTCAGTTTTCATTTTCTGTTCTACCATCTCAAAGGCATCGAGTTGTGCCTGTCGTATTAAAGGATTAAACAAAAGTTGTTCTACTTGTCTTGCTAACATACCAGGGCGTAAAAATTCATCAAAATATTCCGGTACAATAGGCTTATCAGAAATAATATTGGGAAGAGCTGCACTCCATAAAATTATTTTAGGGAAAATAAAGAATTTAGAAAAACGATCAAGTTTATAGCAAAGGACTGTTGGAATTTTAGCTAATGCTAATTCAAGTGAAACCGTTCCAGATGCTGCAAGTGCAACATCTGCTTGTGCAAAAGCACGCCATTTTGCATCTTCACCAACTACAATTTCCACTTTGCTTTTCCAGCCTTGTACAAAATCACGAATTTTATCCGCTAAACGTGGTAATGTTGGTAAAATAATACGTAAATGAGGAATACGTTGTACAAGAATCTCTACTGTTTCTCGAAAAATAGGCATTAAAGAACGAATTTCTAAATTGCGTGATCCTGGCAAAATAACTAATGTAGGCGATAATGTTTGTGTATCGCTCAAATTTCTTTGTTCTAATTGGCATTTTTTTTCTGACTGAACTATCAAAAGGGGAGGATATGTCAAAAGACGATGTCCAACATAAGTCGTGGGAGGACCACCCAAATCTTGCATAATCTTTTCTTCAAAAGGAAAAACCGCTAAAACATGGTCAACAAACTTGCGCATAGCTTTAGCACGCTCTGGACGCCATGCCCAAACGGTTGGTGCAACATATTTAATGATAGGAATAGAAGGCGCTAAAACGCGCACCTTTTTTGCAACACGATGCGTGAAATCAGGACTATCAATAATAATGAGGCAATCAGGTTGTTCTTGTGCAATAAATTTGGATAAATTGCGAATATGTAGCAACAATAATGGTAGTTTTTTCAACACCTCCTTTAAACCTATTAAAGCAATATCATGGGAATCAAAAAAGCTTTTTAAACCTAATGCCTTTAAATGCCTCCCCCCAACACCAATCAAATGAATATTGCATCCTGTTTGTTGTGATAAACAAGAAATTAAATCGGACGCAAGTAAATCACCAGATTCCTCCCCTGAAACCACAGCAATCTTTAAGAAACAATTATTCATGAGCAAACTTTTCAAATGTCTCTATAAATAGAGAATATTTATTGGCTTTTTCTATTGTTGTTTTCACCGATAATATTAGACTTCTATTTGCCTCCACTGCAACACCAGATAAACCACTTTTTGCAATATTCATTATTGTCGCGGGCCCAATTGATGGTAAATCAACGCGATTATCCTGTTGTGGTTTTGCACATTTTACAAGAACGCCACCTTTAAGGGGAATTTGCCCTCTTTCTCGCATTTCACAAACACGCCATAACATATTATCAGTTCCCTCAGCGCCCTCCAGTGCAACCACCCTTCCTTGGACAACAACAACGGCTTGCCCGATATCTAATTGACCTAAAAGCTTTGCTGCTTCTGCTGCTAAAAAAATATCTTTTTTCTCTTTTTGCGTAGCACGCCGCACTGTTAAATCAAACTCCATAGGAGCTAAAAGATCTGCGACTATCTCGTGAGCACCAACAACACGAAAACCATACGTTTCAATAATCCGTATAAAAGCTTTTAATAACGCATCATCCCCTCTCTTCAAAGCTCCGATTAACTTAGGAAGAGCTAAAAATGTTGTCCAGTCCAGTCGCAATTGTTTAAGAAGTGGGCGCTTTTTCACACCACCTGCCAAAACAACATTATAAACTCTAGCCTCTTTTAAGATTTTAATGAGTCGCGCTAACTCTACAATTGATAGCTCGCAATGCTCATAGCGAGAAAGAACAGAATCTGCCTCACCACGCAAAAGCACAAGAAAAGGATTCTCTCCATTCTTCTCAAGAGCCTGCGCAACAGTAATCGGCAGAACACCATTTCCTGCTATAATAGCAGTACGGCCGGAAAGAAAACCTCTGGCTCCCCAAATAGGCATTTTTAATCCTTATATTCTTTTATTCTATCACCTTCAAATTTTGGTGTACAATAAAAACGTTTTCCTTCTTCCTTAATAAAATTAACTATATCAAGAACAGCCTGAGAAAAAGAATAGAAAGAAGCAACATCACTGACACGCTCTTTAAATGGTTTGCTATGATCAAAAAGCATGGCAACCGCATGACGGAGTGCATGAATATCTTGACGCTCAAGTCCTGCACGCTTCATGCCAATAATATTGAGGCCAGCAAGTTTTGCCTGTACCCCAACAGCTGTTCCATAGGGAATGAGATCACCAACCAATGCCGATACACCACCAATAAATGCATGATGCCCAACACGAACAAATTGATGCACAGCAGCACCCCCACCAATAATCACATAATCACCAATAATAACATGACCAGCTATCATCGCATTATTTGCGAATGTTACATGATTCCCTACATGACAATCATGAGCGATATGCGCATAACAAAAAAATTGGCAATTATCACCAACAACTGTCATTCCTACACTCGAATCGGAACCCCTATGCATTGTTACGCCTTCACGAATCGTACAGTTTTTACCAATCGAAAGAGTCGTAGCCTCTCCCTTATGTTTATTATTTTGCGGATCTCCCCCCAAAACTGCATGAGAAAATACTTTACTCTTGGCTCCTAACGTTGTCTTCCCCATTATCACAACATGACTCATCAAACTGCATCCATCACCAATAACAGCATCTGAACTAATATGACAAAACGGTCCAACTTGTACATTCTCACCAAGCTGCGCTCCCTTCTCCACAAGAGCAGTTGGATGGATTTTTGTACCGGACATTTTTAAATTCCCATCAAATATCGTTTATTCTTCTTCGACAATCATCGCAGCAATTTCTGCTTCAGCGACGCGGACATCTTCTACTTTTGCAACGCACGAAAAACGTCTCATACCAGATCTTTTTTTCAAAAGCTGAACATGAATCTTGAGCTGATCACCAGGCATAACCGGCTTACGAAATTTCGCATTATCAACCGTCATAAGGTAAACTAAATTTGTTTGCTTATTGCCTAAATTTAAAAGTGCTATTGCTCCTGCCGTTTGTGCCATAGCTTCTAAAATCAAAACTCCAGGCATAACAGGCTTTGCGGGAAAATGTCCCGTAAAATGCGGCTCATTAATCGTTATATTTTTAATACCAATAGCTCCTTGTTCACCATCAATATCAACTATACGATCGATTAATAAAAACGGATAACGGTGCGGTAATATTGATAATAGTTTTTCAATATCGACAGCCTCTAAGTTTTTAGTCTTTTCACTGCTGATCATATCAGCGTTTCTCCTTTTTAACTTTTCCCATACTGCGCAACGTCGCTACTTCACGAAACCATTGTTTAAATGGTCGCGCTGGACTACCTCCCCATTTTTCGCCATCCGGAATGTCATTCATAACACCACTACGAGCAGCAATCTGAACACATTTACCTATTATGATGTGATCGGCTACTCCAACACCCCCGCCAAGCTGAGACATATCCCCTATCGATGTACTTCCCGCAATGCCACATTGAGCAGCAATAAGACAATAGCGGCCAATTTTTACATTGTGGGCAATTTGTACAAGATTATCAATCTTGCTTCCTTCACCAATAACAGTATCTTGAAATGTCCCACGATCAATTGTCGTGTTCGCACCAACTTCTACACCATCCTCAATAATAACGCGACCAAGCTGTGGAATTTTCTCGATTCCAGAAACGCCCCCAACATAACCAAAACCATCTTGCCCAATACAAACACCAGGATAAAGCTGAACCTTATCACCTATTATAGAACACTGAACTGTTACCTTAGGAGCAATATAGCAGTCACATCCAATACGGCAATTTTCACCGATAACAGCTGTGGATGAAATGAGAGTTCCTGCACCAATCTCAACATTTCTACCAATAACAGCTCCCGCTTCAATACACACATCATGTGCCAACTTAGCCGTTGGATGAATATGCGCATGCGATGAAATCCCCTTCGATCCTAACCAAGGCATTGGCTTGACAGAATCTGGAAACAAAATACGACCAATCTGAGCAAAGTCACGCTGTGGTGTGGATGTTACCAAAATTGCCATAGTTTCGGGAACTTTAAAAACAATCTCATTCGTACAAAAAACAGCAACAGCGGAACTGTCCAGTAAAGCATCAGAAAACTTCCGATGCTCTACAAAAACAAGAGAACCTTCCACAGCACTCTCAAGTGAAGAAAGAGTATTGATAACTTTATGAGAAAACTCTGGATTAAGAAGCTTTGCACCCGTCAACTCAGCAACATTTGCAACTGTCAATTGCCGGGACGGCGTAAAAAAAAATGTATCCGCCATCAAAACACTTTCTCTCCCAGCTTAAGCTATTCTCTTCAAGTTTTTCCTTCTTAAAATCACTCAAATCAGAACTTCGTAGAAATACCAAAATTCAATTGTTGCAAACGATCACCTTCCTGCTTCGTTATTGGCCAAGCATAATCAAAACGCAAAGGACCAAACGGAGAATCCCACATCAAACTCACACCTGCAGATGAACGCCAAGCACTTTTGGTATTGGTAACAGACGGTTCACCCTTAAAAACGGCTTTATAATTATTGCCATAAAGCGTGGCAATATCCGCAAATAAAGCACCGCGCAACCCGAACCCTTCAGGCACAACAGGGATAGGAAACTGTACTTCAGCAGTCGCATTCATATATGTTGTTCCCCCCAAGAAATAAACCTCACCCTTACTGGAAACCTGACGCGGACCTATTCCATTATATTTGAACCCTCGAATCATATCAGTATTCGCTTTAAACATATCGAAAATACGAACACCATCTCGGCCCATTCCGTGGATATAACCACCCCCAAAGGAAAGCAAACCAACAATATCCTTCTGGTCAGAAAGAGTCTTGTACATCATCGCCTTACCCGTGGTCTTCAAGAACTTTGCACTTCCACCAAGCCCTGCATATTCCTGAAGAAGATGCACGTACCATCCATCATGGGGGGATCTCATATCATCAATCGTATTATAGGTGAAACCATAACTAATTGATGAACGTTTCCAAGGGCTTTGTTTTGCAGCTTGAACAATCGCACCAGAATATTTCCCATATAATTCTATTACGTCACTCTCTTTGTCAAAATCGTACTCTCCGCCAAAATCATATTCTTCCTGTACATAAGAATAAGCTACATTAGCAGATAATTGATTATTAATAGGTAATGAAAACCGTAGCGATCCACCTGTCTGTCGTACATCATAGGCCTTATCAGCACGGTAAGTACTACGAAAAACATCAACGCCAGCAGATAAACGATACCCTAAGAAATAAGGATCAACAAATGATAAATTATAATTACGAGATTTTTCTTGCCCCGCACCTAATCCTAAACGAACATATTGACCACGTCCCCCAAGATTACGTTCGGTAACAGAAACTTCAAGTGACATACCAGGACTTGTCCCCCCTGTTGTATATCCTCCAGAAAGAGAGAGATCTCCTGTTGAAGCTTCAACGACATCTATTACCAAAATAACTTGGTCAGATTGATCTGTGGGAACCATTGAAATATTAACGGCTTTGAAGAAACCTAAACTTTCTAGACGACGTTTTGCCCGCTGTAATAAAGTTTGATTGTAAGCATCCCCTTCGTTTAAATCAATCTCACGGCGAATGACGTAATCACGCGTTTTCTCATTGCCACGTATATCAATACGCTGAATATAAGCACGTGTACCCTGTTCAATATTATATAAAATTGAAATTGTATGATTTGCTAAATTACGATTTCCCCGCGGCTCAACTTTAGCAAAAGCATATCCCGAATCAGCAACCTTGTTATTAATAATTGCAACAGACTGTTCAATATCTTCTGCGCTATAAACATCACCTGGCTGGGTTTTAAGCACCCTTTTCACAGATTGAACGTCAATTCCATCAACATCACTTTCAACCTGAATATCACTAATTTTATAGCGCACACCCTCATCAAGAACGAAAGAAATTTTATATGTATTGCTTGCTGCATCAAAAGTCGCTTTAGAAGAGACTACACGAAAATCTGCATAACCACGATTATAATAAAAGCGACGTAAAGCTTCTTCATCAGCAGCGAGACGCTCTTCACTGTAAACATCACCTCCCAATAACTTCGAAAAAATTCCTGAAGTTTTTGTTGAAATCACATCACGCAAACGACGACTTCCAAAGACACTATTCCCCTTAAAAGTGATATCACCAATCTTTGTTTTTTGCCCTTCAACAACATTAAATACTACATTAACTCGCCCTTTTCCAAGGTTAATCGTTTGAACGTTGACAGTGATATTATTACGACCAAGAGTTTTATAAGCTTCACGAATTGTATTTATATCAGCAGAAAGCTTAGCAGAATTAAAAGGCTCATTCGGTTTTAAAGAAATAAACCGCTTAAGATCTGGGTCTTTAAAAGATTTATTTCCCTGAAACAATATCTGATTGACAACCTCATATTCTTTTACGAATACAACCAATTTATCACCTACCGGATTTATTTTAACATCATAAAATAAACCCAATTCGAAAAGATTCTTCACAGCATTATCAACATCAGCACTGGAAACCCCTTGTCCAGCCTTAATCCCCATATTGTCTCGAATCGCCTGAGAACTTACAAACTTATTCCCACGAACCTCAATAGAACGGACTACAGACGCTTGCATTTCTCCAACCGCAGCAATTGACATAAAAACCGTTGCCGGGGCAATCATCCCCATCTTTAACACCAATACAGATGCTGCATTTAAAAACTTTGAATTTGTAGTCATTGGCTTTTTTACCTTACTCTTGTTCCTTGGACATGATGCCTTAAAAAGCTAACTGCCATAACAACCTTTTTACAGCGAGACTTTTCATTCCTTAATTACTCATTATAATGTACGACGCCACAACATTTTGCAGACATGGTAAACAACCTTCAATTTGTTTTCGCTATTATTACTCAATTTATAAAGCGTTTTCCATAATTTAATTAGCTAAACCAACAAAAATAATCATTAAAAAAGACAAAGATCATAAAAAGGAGAAGAATGGAAAAACCTAAACGAAAAATAATTCCCTGAATTTTAGCAGATATTTTCCTCCTAGTAATGACCTCAATGACATGCAATAAAAGATGCCCACCATCAAGCGGTAGAATCGGAAAAAGGTTAATAAGCCCAACACTTATTGAAAGAAAAGCTGCCAAATTCAACAAAGAAACAAAACCTGTCTCGCTCACTTTCCAAGCAATTTTAACGGTTTTAGAAGGTCCACTTAGCCGACAACGGTCCTCTTTTCCTCCTATTAAACGACTCATAAAAAGAACGGTTTGAGTGACGATAAACACAGTACGATCTGACGCTTCTCTTACAGCTGTTACAAAACCATAGCGAATATGTTTTATATAAGTTGGATCTAAATGTGCAGGATTATTTAAATCAATAGGAACACCTACACCTATCATAGCACTTCGTGTTCGATTACCAAATCCATCATCTCGCTCAACGATTTTCGGGGTAATCACCGTTGTAAAGAATCGCCCCATGCGTTCTATTTTAAACTCTATGGGTTCTCTTCCGTGAAAAGCTACATAATTCATCAAATCTTCAAAACTTTCAACCCGTCGTCCATCCATTTCAACAAAACGATCACCTAACTCCAAACCGGACTGAAGAGCAGGGCTATCTTTTACCAAAGAACCAACAACGGGCTCAATGGCTACACGACCATAGATAAAGAAAAAAAATGTTAGAATAACAACAGTAAAAAGGGCATTGAAAAAAGGACCGGCAAAAACAGTTGCTGCTTTTTTCCAAGCATGCGCACTAGCAAATGAACCATCAACAATCAGAGATGATTGGGATGATACCATATCGATTTTTTCCTCATCCCCAACAAACTTTACATACCCTCCTACGGGGATAAGTGCTAAGCGCCACTTCGTGCCATGCTTATCTGTATAACTCGCTATTTCTGGCCCAAATCCAAGCGAAAAAACTAACGCCTTAATACCACACCACCGACCAATGAGATAATGCCCAAATTCGTGCACAAAAATGATAATCATAATGATGAAAAGAATACTCAAACTTCTTAAAAGAAAATCACCCATAGTGACGATATAATTTAAAAGTCCCAAACTACCTTCTCCCAATTAGATCATACTAAAAAGATTAAAAGGTGCATCCATATCAGACATAAATGAACCAATTAAATAAAGAAGAAAAGCTGCCCCTACCAATCCATCTATACGATCCATAAAACCACCATGTCCAGGCAATAAAGAACTAGAATCTTTAACAGAAAACCGTCTTTTGAGCCATGATTGCCCTAAATCACTCAATTGTGAAACAATTGACAAAACAAGTGTAAGAAGTGGCACAAAAAAACTTGCTAAATTTATATCAAAAAATCCAAAAGAAACCCATATACCACCGAAAACTCCGACAAATGTACCACCAAGTGCTCCTGACCATGTTTTATTAGGAGAAAATTGTGGTGCTAATTTAGGTCCCCCTAATGCACGTCCGATAAAATACCCACCAATATCTGTTCCCCACACTATCGTAAATAAGAAAATAACAACTTGGAACCCCAACATTTCATGATCCCGTAGAAAGCATAAAGCAACAACAGGAAAAGATGCATATAAAAAACCACAAAAAACCCAACCACTCTTTTTTATAGATATAATAGCCAACACCGCAGCCAAAACGATTAAAACACAAAAAATCAATGAAGCAGATACACTCAACACTAAAAAAAAGCCAAAGATCAAATAAAAGGTACTTGCTAATATTTTTTGTAAAATACACCATTTCTCTTTAGTAATACTCATCCACTCATAAAGAACAAAACCGCCAATACACCATACAAATAAAAAAAAGAAGATTCCTCCCAACCATGTTAGATACAACGCAATAACGCCAAACACAAAAGCTGTCAGAACACGATAAACCAAATTAGACAAAACAACATCCAAACAATAAAAATAGAAAATACAAGCTCTAAAATTGACGCAAGAAAAACTTCCCTACGCAGTATTTTTATTTCATACTTGTATAAATTTCTCTTATAATTTATCATAAATAATTCAGTCTACAAAGATAGCGCTTTTGAGACCAATAATCAATGAAACCAACTTCAAAAATCTCCGTCAGGATTAATCCTAAAATATTTTTTTTAATATTTTCTCAAATATAAAATGAAAAAGCAGCTATCTATCTCCCATATGAATTAACTAATATAGCTTTCGTATAACAACACTTCTCTATCAACTATTCGTCATTGAAAAACGAATTACGCCACATAACATCTGCTTGATCGATTATACTCACATGTTTTATAATGGGAAAATAAGAGAAAGGTTAGGCTTATTTTTTGCGTTATATTCTTTCCCCAACCCTCATCTTAGAATATTTGAATAATTTCTAATAATACTTTCATTATGTAGTTTAACAAAGACATGCTAAACTAAAAGCCCTCACCATGCTGCTCAATAGTGTCTTCCTGCAAAGAGCTTGATTTACCATGCAGATTAAAAAATAAAAACATCTGCCCTTTCAAATCAATCCCTCCCATATCAAGATGATAAAACGATAAAATACCTTCCTGCATCACACCTTGCTATCACAGAGCACTCTACTTCCTACTATTATCCATAGAAACAATTTACAGGCTGGAAGTATAACATCTTTCTCTAGCGACAAAACCGTCTTAAACGTGCATAATTTCAGATTCTTTTACGGCTAAAATTTTATCAATATCAGCAATCGTTTCATCTGTGAGTTTTTGAACTTTTTCAGACAAACTATGGGCTTCATCTTGTCCAATTTCACCATCTTTTTCTAACTTTTTCAAATTGTCCATACCATCCCGACGAACATGACGTGTAGCAACACGCGCTTGCTCTGCATAGTGATGTGCAATTTTTACAAGTTCTTTACGGCGCTCTTCATTCAACTCAGGCAAAGGAATACGTAAATTCGTACCATCAGTTATGGGATTTAAACCAAGACCAGAATCGCGAATAGCGCGCTCTACAGCTCCTACCATCGTTTTATCCCATACAGAAACAGAAAGCATCCGAGGTTCGGGAACAGAAATATTAGCAACCTGATTTATGTGCACAACAGAACCATAAGATTCAACGGTCAACGGTTCTAATAAACTGGCCGATGCACGTCCAGTCCGCAAACCACCTAATTCATGTTTAAAAGCCGCAATAGCACCATCCATGCGACGTTTCAGATCATCCATAATTGATGTAACATTCATATTTCTGTCTCCTTCAATTGTCCTTTGAAGCTTACCCTTATTCCGATACTATTGTAAAGCGTCCTGTTCCATTCAAGACCTTAGCCAAACCGCCTTTTTCATGAATGGAATACACAATAATCGGTACATTGTTCTCACGTGCTAAAGTGACCGCCGTTGAATCCATAACAGATAACCCCCATTGTAAAACTTCAACATGTGTTAATTGGTCAAAACGCTTAGCCGTAGGGTCTATCTTTGGATCTGCTGAATAAATACCATCAACTTGTGTTCCTTTAAGAAGGACATCCGCACCAATCTCTGCTGCACGTAAAGTAGCAGCAGAATCAGTGGTAAAAAATGGGTTTCCTGTACCACCCGCAAAAATAACAACTTTTCCCTGATTCATATAAGCTATTGCTTTACGTTGCGAGAAACTTTCACAAATTTGTGGCATAGCAATCGCAGAGAGTACAACAGTTTCAACCCCTAATTTTGTCAAAGATGTTCGCAATGCTAAAGAGTTAATAGCAGTTGCAAGCATTCCCATATGATCCCCTGTCACTCGGTCCCCACCACGCGAAGCAACAGCAACGCCACGAAAAATATTTCCCCCACCGATAACAACCGCAACTTCTACCCCCATTGTGCGCACTTCTGCAATATCAGCGGCAATACGGTCTACAACAGAAACATCAATGCCAAAACTCTGCCCCCCCATAAGAGCTTCACCAGAAGCCTTTAAAAGAATACGTTTATACGGAAGTGCTAATGCCATTAATAATCTCCCCAAAAGCACATTGACTTTTTGCTTTTGACATCACGAAGGGCACCACTTTTTTCACGTGACGCCCTCTCAACAATTACATTGCTCCCATCAGAGATTCTACAACCAACGATATGATTTTAAATCTCTGATCAAGAGTTTGCAATAACTAGCCTTTTACAGCAGCAGCAACCTCTGCAGCAAAATCAGACTCCTCTTTTTCCACACCTTCACCCAATGCAAAACGAATAAAGCCTGTAATTTTTGCTGGTGCGCCAATTGATTTTTCAGCATCCTTTAAAGCTGCCTCAACAGTCATATCAGGATTCATAACGAAAGCTTGAGAAAGCAAAACAACCTCTTCAAAAAACTTACGCATACGTCCTTCTACCATTTTTTCAATGATATTTTCAGGCTTTCCAGACTGACGTGCTTGATCTGAAAAAATTGCTTTTTCACGTTCAACAGCAGCAGCATCAACATCTTGTGCTGTAAGCGCTAAGGGATTGGTTGCTGCAATATGCATCGCAACCTGCCGACCAAAAGCAAGAGCAGCCCCTTTATTTCCTGTTGTTTCAATCGCAACCAAAACACCAAGCTTACCAAGACCATCAGCTACACTATTGTGTATATAAGTCGCAACAACACCATTCTCAACAGACAATTTAGCGGAACGACGAAATGTCATATTTTCGCCAATTGTACCAATTGCATCTTTAATCGTAAGCTCTACAGTCTTCTCAGAACCTGGATAAAGAGAAACAGAAACAGATTCAACATCACCTGGCGTATCTAAAGCAGCAGTTGCTACATTGCGCACGATATCTTGGAATCCGGCATTGCGTGCAACAAAATCTGTTTCAGAATTAATCTCAACCAAAACCGCATTTAAATCTTTTGATACGACTCCGATTAATCCTTCAGCCGCTGTACGACCGGCCTTTTTATCTGCTTTAGCTATTCCTTTTTTACGAAGCCAATCAACAGCAGCTTCCATATCACCACTGGTTTCAGCTAGAGCGGCTTTACAGTCCATCATACCAGCGCCAGATAGTTCTCGAAGTTCTTTTACTTGTGCAGCAGTAATGCTCATATTTGCCTCTTTATTCTGTAATAGTGAAAGCGTGCAAAACCCCTCTGCACGCCTATAACTTCTTCTTTAGACAATAAAAGTACCTTAATTAGGCGTTTTATATTATTCAGAAACTTCTGAAACCGCATTTTCTTCCAAAATAGGCTCCACAGGCGCATCAACTTGAGCTCCTAAATCGATACCCATTGCTCCTTGCTGGCGTGCAATACCATCAAGGGCGGCACGAGCAAAAAGATCGCAATAAAGAGAAATTGCACGTGAAGCATCATCATTACCTGGTATCGGATGCGTTACGTCATCAGGATCGCAATTGGTATCAATAATAGCGATAACAGGAATGCCTAAACGTTTTGCTTCTTGAAGGGCAATATTTTCTTTATTCGTATCGATGACAAATATAAGATCTGGAACAGATCCCATATCTTTAATACCACCAAGCGCACGATTAAGCTTTTCACGATCACGTTCAAGATTTAAACGTTCTTTTTTGGTAAAACCTTGCGCCTCAGCAGCAAGAATTTTGTCAAGCTTTCGCAAACGATGTATCGAATTGGAAATCGTTTTCCAGTTTGTGAGCATACCGCCAAGCCAACGTGCATTAACGTAATACTGGGCAGAACGATTCGCCGCATCAGCGATAATATCAGATGCTTGCCGTTTCGTACCAACAAAGAGAATACGACCACCACGCGCAACAGTATCTGAAACAAGTTTAAGCGCTTGGTATAAAAGCGGAACGGTCTGAGCAAGGTCAATAATATGGATATTATTACGCTGACCATAAATATAGGGAGTCATTTTGGGATTCCAACGATGAGTCTGGTGACCAAAATGCACACCTGCTTCTAAAAGCTGGTGCATAGTAAAATCGGGTAGTGCCATAAATCTTATCCTTTCCGGTTCAACCTCCGCGGAAAAAGCAGGAAAACCTACTACCGGCGGATGCTTGCTAGAATTTTCTCACAAATTATTTGCAAACACCCAAACTCCGCGTGTGGAATAGCGCAAACATACTAATATTTGATTCTTTTTCAAGTCATTTTCTTTAATCATTTAATATTTGCATTTTCACATTGATTAAGATCTTTTCCAAGTTCCAAGAATTCGAGACTGTTCAATTTTGCACGCACTGAAAAAGTTCCATAATCTATATGAAGATCACGCATGATACCATTCTCATTTAAGAGAAAACTACTACGATAAACCGGCAAACCATCTTTATTTTCTCCATCATCAAAATAAGAAATTGTAACAGGCCAATATTCGTCTTCATCCAATTTTCTCACTTTTTCCGTTTCGCTATCAGATAAAAGCGCCTTCTTTTCCCCTATGACAATACTTTCTTTTATAACTTTATCTGCTTTATTTGTCCCATCAAATACAGTAACATTGTAAAAATGATGCCCTGCTTTTGCATGGCGGATAATATTTTTTAGTTGCATCATTGGAAATTCAGCCATTGCAAGCTTATACTCTTTTTCCTTTGGCTTTTTTAAGGTAACTATAATACCATCTTGAGTACGCTCCGCAACTCCCTCAGCACGATGCGCAACCTCTTCTCCCTCTTGATCTGTAATATTAAAATGAAATGCACGGCTGTCTCCTGTTTCATAACTCGTCGTCTGTTGATCCGTTAAACGTACCGGCATATCTTCAATGTGAACACGACTAATAAAACGAAAACGTGTGCTATAGCCTTGGCATGCCGAACCAGTAAGCTCGTAAACCATTCGCCCTGACATCGCAGAAATTGTCATGTCATGAGAAACGCTATCGAGATGAAAATCATAAATTGCTCGATGAGGCACAATAAAAATAGGCTCTTCAGCTCTCGCTATACATAAAAAAACAATATATAAAATTATTATAAATAATGATCTAATCATTCCCAAATTCCAAACTTTATCCCCGTTGCATAACATCATACAATAAGGCAAAAAAGGCTAATTTCTCAATTAACCACACATTTCCTTAAATCAAAAAATAGATTATACAATGAATGTATTATAGAGCAGCTATGGAGTTTAAATTATGACCAATATGATTGAAAAAAACTTAGAGAAATTCGGAATCACTCTTCCTGAAGTAATCTCCCCCCTTGCCAATTACATCACCACTTCACAAAGTGGCAATCAACTCTTTATTTCTGGACAACTCCCTCTTATTAATGGAAAACCAATAGCCATCGGTAAAGTTGGTGCAACTGTGAATACCGAACAAGCCCAAAAAGCATCCGAAGCTTGCGCTCTCAATATTCTCGCTCAACTCCAAGCAACTCTAGGTGACTTAAATAAAATAAAACGTGTGGTAAAAATTACTGTTTTTGTGGCTGTAGATTCTCATTTTACCGATATTCCTTTTGTTGCCAATGGAGCTTCTAATTTATTCGTCAATATCCTTGGTGAAATTGGAAAACACGCCCGTTCTGCTATTGGTGTTGCCTCTCTTCCTATGGATGTTCCTGTAGAAGTTGAAGCCATCATAGAAATCTAAGCCTTCATTAAGACAGTGCACCATCCTAAATATAACTAAAGTCAAAATACTTCTTTGTCTTAAACTCTGATAAACTTTGTATTTTTTCGTTTTTAATTAAAATCTTAAACTTACAATAAAAGGAAATATTTGTATGAAACAAGCTTATGACAATAACAATATTTTTGCTAAATTGATTCGCAATGAAATCCCTTCTGTTCGTGTCTACGAAGATGATGATGTTATTGGATTTATGGATATCATGCCACAGGCACCAGGTCATACGCTGGTCATTCCTAAAAAAGGCTCTAGAAACTTACTTGATGCAGATACTGAAACATTATTTCCTGTTATTAAAGCTGTTCAAAAAATTGCAAATGCCGTCAAAAAAGCCTTTCAAGCAGATGGCATAACTGTCATGCAATTTAATGAAGCAGCTAGTCAACAAACCGTTTATCATCTCCATTTCCATATTATACCACGTATGGAGGGAATAGAACTTACCCCTCATAATAATATAATAACGCCTACAGAAATACTTGAAGAGAATGCAAAGAAAATCCGTGCAGCCTTATAACACACTCTTAAGTTGTTGTGCTTTTTTTTCCTACACGTTTTTTTGTAAAATTTTCCATTTTACTTTTCTTTGAACTTGCAGATATATCGGAAGATGAAATTTCTAACTGTAAGCTTTCTTTTTTGCCATTTGATTTTTGTGTCAATACGCGAACAATGCCACCTTTGCGTAACTTTCCAAATAAAATTTCATCAGCTAATGGCTTTTTAATATATTCTTGTATAACACGCCCTAATGGGCGTGCTCCCATCTGAGAATCGTATCCCTTATTGGAAAGCCATAAAGTTGCAGAAGGGCTTAATTCAAAACAAATTCCCCGATCAGCTAATTGTGCTTCAAGCTGAAAAATAAATTTTTGCACTATCTGATTGATGATTAAATGAGATAACGGTGCAAACGGAATAATTGCATCTAACCGATTACGAAACTCTGGTGTAAATAACCGATTGATTGCTTCTATATCCTCACCATCACGATGTACTTTCCCAAATCCAATAGCTGATTTTGCCATATCTGAAGCGCCAGCATTGGTTGTCATAATCAAAATAACATTGCGGAAATCAATTTTCTTACCATTATGATCTGTTAATCTACCATAATCCATTACCTGCAATAAAATATTAAATAACTCTGGATGTGCTTTCTCAATCTCATCTAGCAATAGGACTGCGTGAGGCTTCTGATCAACAGCATCTGTAAGAAGACCTCCTTGATCAAACCCTATATAACCTGGAGGAGCTCCGATTAAACGTGCTACCGTATGCCGTTCCATATATTCTGACATATCAAAACGCAATAATTCAATGCCTAAAGATGATGCAAGCTGTTTTGCAACTTCAGTTTTTCCTACACCTGTTGGTCCTGAAAATAAATAACTTCCTATTGGTTTATCCGGTTCGCGTAAACCTGCTCGCGCCAATTTTATGGATGAAACTAA
The DNA here is from genome assembly GCF_042194155.1 of Bartonella sp. MR63HLJHH. Taxonomy (NCBI): domain Bacteria; kingdom Pseudomonadati; phylum Pseudomonadota; class Alphaproteobacteria; order Hyphomicrobiales; family Bartonellaceae; genus Bartonella; species Bartonella sp. MR63HLJHH. The sequence goes on along the minus strand of NZ_JBHIMN010000010.1, from coordinate 21,555 downwards.
GACGGAAATTGCCTGATCTTGCCCATAAACAACATGTTTGAGTTCTCTTTCAAGCTTACTCAATATCTTCTGATCATTCCGAGAAACTGTTTTTGGTGGAATTCTTGCAATTGTAGCAACAGTAGCCTCAATTTCTTTAACACCTATACTCTTCTTGCGTTGTTTTTGTGGCAAAAGCTTTTGCGCTGCGCCACTTTCATCAATAATATCAATTGCTTTGTCAGGTAACCTACGGTCAATTATATAACGTGAAGATAATTCTACGGATGCCTTCATCGCCTGATCTGTATATTTAATCTGATGAAAATCTTCAAAGTAAGGCTTCATCCCCTGCAAAATCTTAATCGCATCTGTAACAGAAGGTTCATTAATATCAATCTTCTGAAAACGACGCTCTAAAGCACGATCTTGTTCAAAGAATTTGCGATATTCTCTGTAAGTCGTCGAACCAATACATCGCATAGTTCCAGAAGATAATACAGGTTTTAAAAGATTTGCTGCATCCATATTTCCCCCTAATGTCGCTCCTGCTCCAATTAAGGTATGAATTTCATCAATAAATAAAATAGCATCTGGATACAGCTCAAACTCTTTAATAACTTGCTTTAAGCGTTCTTCAAAATCACCGCGATAACGTGTACCAGCAACAAGTCCCCCCATATCAAGAGAAAATATTGTTGCATTTGATAAAACTTCAGGCACTTGCCCATCAACAATGCGCTTTGCTAATCCCTCAATTATAGCGGTTTTCCCCACTCCAGGATCACCAACCAAAAGCGGATTGTTTTTTGACCTTCGACATAAAATCTGAATCATGCGTGAAATTTCTATTTCACGGCCAATTAATAAATCAATTTTTCCATTAAGTGCTTTACAATTAAGGTCAACACAATAATTCGTTAAAGCACTTGTTCCTCTTTCACCATTATCCGAAATCTGCTGATCTAATTGCTCTTCAAGTCCTTCAAGTAACATGGATAACCCATCATCACGTGTGATACCATGCGAAATAAAACGTACAGCATCATAGCGTGTCATTCCCATTTCTTGAAGAAAATATGCTGCATGGCTTTCACGTTCAGAAAAAATTGCAACAAGAACATTTGCCCCCGACACTTCATCTTTTCCAGCTGATTGTGCATGAATCACCGCACGTTGGATAACACGCTGGAAAAAAGCTGTAGGCTTTGTATCCTCATCAGCTCTAATCTGTTCATCTAACTCTGAGCGAAGATAATTGGTTAAGCGCTCTCGCAATTCCTCTACATCTACCTGGCAAGCCTGAATAACGGAATTTGCATCGGCATCATCTAATAGCGCAAGTAGAAGATGCTCTAATGTTGCGTATTCATGCCGTGCTTGAGTAGCAATTGTTAATGCACGATGCAAAACCTCTTCAAGACTAGGTGTAAAAGATGGCATAATTCCTCACTTCCATTCCATTACACATTGTAACGGATGTTCATTTTGACGCGCACATTCCCTCACTTGTAATATTTTCATTTCAGCCACTTCATAAGTATAAGTTCCACATTCTCCTATCCCACTGTGATGAACATTTAACATTATTCGCGTTGCCTCTTCGAAACTTTTTTTAAAAAAGTTCTTCAAAACGAAAACAACAAAATCCATAGGTGTGTAATCATCATTAAGCAAAAAAACTCGACATAATTTAGGTTTTTCGAGTTTTGCTCTAGCCTTAGGTATTATAACCGCACCATGCCTAACTTCGTCCCAATTCTTGCCCTTTTCATTATGCATAATATGAGCTATAGAGTTTATTATGAGGATCTGTCCCATTATCGTTTTCCATGCAGCACATTTTTTATTAATTTTAAATTCTTTCATGACTATTGCAATACCTGTATGTATTAGAAAAAGATTCCCTCTATGGTTAGACTTCAATCACTCACTCATAAAATAACTTCTGTAAACAAATTAGTAATACCATTCGTCTAAACTGCATCAACAAATTACAGAAAAGGAAGCTTTATAGAAGTTTTTCAGGATAAATGGAGAAATAGGATACTGCAAGTGTATATTAATTATCAAAAAATTATGCGCTACTGTAAAACAATAGCAATTTCTTTTGTTGTGTTAGCTTTTTCTTACTGTTGGGCATCAGCTACACCTCAAGGAGCCTATCCTGATAAGTATGCGGCTATTGTTATAGATGCTACTACGGGAAAAACTCTATTTCAAGCCAATGCAACACTGAAACGTTATCCTGCTTCTTTAACAAAGATGATGACATTGTACTTACTCTTTGAAGCTATGCAGATGCGTCGTGTGACACCAAATACACCAATTCCTGTTTCACATTATGCAGCAATGCGTCCACCGACAAAAATTGGGTTTAAAGCAGGCCAAACAATTTCTGCAGAATCAGCAGCTAAAGCACTCATTACAAGATCCGCAAATGATGTTGCTGCTGCCATTGCAGAATATCTTGGAGGTAGTGAAAAAAAATTCGCTCAAATGATGACTGTAAAAGCTCGTAAACTTGGCATGAAACATACACATTTCGCAAATGCTTCAGGACTTCCGGATGTGCACAATTATTCTACAGCACGAGATATAGCGACTTTGTCATTAGCTTTACGTAAACATTTTCCAAAACAATATAAATTGTTCAAAACAAAAAGTTTTAATTTCCGTGGGCATAAAATTAACAGCCACAATAAACTCGTTAAAATAATGAAAGGTGTCGATGGAATTAAAACAGGATACACACAAATGTCAGGTTCTAATTTAGCAACTTCAATGCGTCTTGATGGGCGCTCTGTTGTCGCTGTTGTTATGGGAGGTAAATCATCTACTGCACGTGACGAGCATATGGCTAGCCTATTGAATCAATATTTGCCCAAAGCAAGCCAAATGAAAAGTGGTGAACGTTTAATGGCTTCTGTACGCTATCACTTACCGACTGGCGCCAATACTCCTATACCGACTATTAAAGCTGATTCAAGTAATTTTGATGATGAAATTTCGACTATGTTGACAGCATTTGCAGAACAACCTAAAAACTCCAATACCGCAATAACGGCTGTAAATAAGGTAATTATACCAATACCAAACCCTCAAAAAACTATACCGGTTGAGACTCATAAAATTGTAACAGCCTCTTTGTCCACAAATGCCGGATGGGCTATCCAAATTGGTTCTCTTCCTAGTGAAGAACAAGCAAAAACTTTACTTTTAAAAGCAAAAAATATAGCTTTTTCTACTTTAAAGCATGCATCTTCACACATGCAACTGTTTGAAAAAAATGGGCAGCGTTATTACCGAGCGCGCTTTACAGGGTTTCAATCAAAAAAAGCTGCATTTGATGCTTGCTCTACATTAAAGAAAGCAAATTTTAACTGCTATACTGTAGCCTACTAAAAATTTTTGAATTCTGCGTTAAGGATAGTATTATGACAGATAATGCTTTTGCTTCATTCCATAAAAAAGAAATTTTATTGAAGCAATCATCCCTCCTTTCATTGCGTTCTCTTCACGATGCTGCCGCAAAACTTACTGGTTTAAAATATAATTCGACTGCATTAGATACACAATCTCTTGTTAACCTTCTCATTTGCCAAACAATACGCAACCGTCGTCTCATAATGCCTCCTGTACGCATTCATTTACGCGTTGCTAGCCAAACTGGTAATGTGCCTATCAAAATCCGTCTAGGAGCAACAAATATTTAATTCTACAGACCATCTCTAAAAAATTATTTTATTATTAACCATTATCTACAGCCTTAGAAAACCCTTTGATAAACATACTTTTTTCTTAAATTATGGAATTGTACTGATAGCTTTTCCAACTATCCAATACCTCCAAGTTTTCAATAAAACCATTATTAAGGACATAAAAAAACACCCAATATTTTTCCACTTTTGGATTTAATATAAAAATTATCCTTGATATCTTTTTGGAAAAAATGAATAGCTTCATTGGATGAAAGCTTACCATTTTAGGGATTATTGTAAAAGTTCAATAAAGAAACTCCCTCTTAATAACGATTCCCCCTACAACATAAACGCTGTAAAAAATAACCTAACTCCTCTTACTTTTATTTCTTTCAACAGACAAAGCAAATTGGAAAATACAAATACTATCGATGAAAAAACGTAAAAGAAATTATCAGATTAAATATCATGATAACGATTTCCATAAGATTTTAATTTATAATTTATTTTTTGCATATTGAATAAGAGGTTTTCGTAAAATTCTCTTATTTTCCTTCTTATATTCAATCAGTCAAAATCGTTCGCTTGCTCATCACGAGCAAGATTGGCATTAAACTATAAAAAAGGATGATAGTGCTGGTTTTCTCCCTCTATAAATAAAGATGCTAATACTCTATAGGTTTTATACCATTCATGGAAAACTTACATTATACTATTCATATGTAAGATACTGATTTATAAAGATAGTTCATTATTTTGCATGTTAGATAAAAATCTCGAATATCGTAAGATTCTCTCATTTGAAATTTGTTTATGTTGAATCAATCCAAACCGTTCTCTTGCATATTACGAGCGAGATTAGTGTGTGGCGTGAGACCGCACCAAAAAAACTCAAAATGCCTATAATGAACCGTTTCAAATGCCAAGGGCTTTGGTCCCCATACAAGGGGGGCTGGTAAAGTGTATAATCGTGCCAGCATACTCTTTTTATTAAGCATAAAGATGGGGATAGCTCAATGGATTTACTGTTATACCATTCACAGGTGCCATCGCGAAATGAGTTTGGGAGCGTTGAGAGATATTTCTTTAAAGCAAACTCATGAATGAGTAACACGATAATGTTCTATCGTGTGCATTCTATTCTCATGAGAATTTTGATAAATATTTTTTAATGTATCCGTTATTATTTATTTTAGTTTTTTTGACGGTACAGAATTTATAAATAAAAAAGATATTTCCAATATATCTCTTAATTATTGTAAATTAGCATTTCTTTTCAAGGTATTTTTTACCATACTAGGTATCAAAAGATCTTCACTTCTAAAAATTAAAATCTTTAAAACTCTCTCTCCTCATCATAATTATTCAGATTTAAAACAAATTTTCCTTGGATACTCAGGCACAATCTTCCATTACTTCAAAGATATGGCTATGGAAACTTTTAAAAGTCACAAAATCCAGCTAAAAATAATGGCAGATTGATCACTAATTTTACTTTACGCTTTTTTATTTTTTCCAAATTAGACTTTTTTCCCATTTTAGAGACAAATCAGATAGATACTGATAGTACTCCCCCTCCAAACTTGCATGCCAAAGCTACTATTCGTTAAGAAAACACTGAATCATCTCGAATTTATTTCAAGCTGCTGTTGCATTAAAGTGGAATTTTGATTTATAAGTAACAAAAAAGCATAAGCTTTATCAGGAAATACGATTCCCCTCCCAAAAATTCCAGTTATGGATTGAAAAATGTTTCAGATCCTAACAAGATATTGTATTGACTGCAAGACCACCTTTACTTGTCTCTTTATAGCGTTCACTCATATCATGACCAGTCTGGCGCATTGTTTCTATACAAGCATCAAGAGAAACAAAATGATCTCCATTACCATATAATGCAAGAGAAGAAGCCGTTACCGCCTTAACAGCTCCCATTGCATTACGCTCAATACAAGGAACTTGTACAAGACCTGCAACAGGATCACATGTCATTCCCAAATGATGTTCAAGCGCAATTTCTGCCGCATTTTCAATTTGAGCTGGCGTTCCACCTAACGCTGCGGTCAACCCTGCTGCGGCCATTGAAGATGCCGTTCCAACTTCACCTTGACACCCAACTTCTGCACCAGAAATAGAGGCATTATGTTTGATAACACCGCCTATAGCTGCTGCCGTTAATAGAAAATTATGTATTCCCTCTCGATCTGAATCATCATTAAATTGAAGATAATAACGCAAAACTGCTGGGACAACACCAGCTGCCCCATTTGTTGGGGCTGTAACAACACGACCACCTGCTGCATTTTCCTCATTGACTGCTATGGCATATACCGAAAGCCAATCATTTGCCCAAAGTGGATAATTGCGATTTATCTTTTGATTTTCCAAAAGCGTTTCATGCAGCTTTTTAGCACGCCTTAGAACACGCAATCCACCAGGCAACTCACCTTCTTGTGAAAGACCTCTATCAATGCAATTTGTCATCGCTGAAAAAATTTCATCAAGCCCTGTATCAAGAGAAGAACGCTCTATCTTTGTTTCTTCATTTAAGCGCTTCATTTCAGCAATTGAAAGTCCTGATTTTTCTGCCATTGATAACATTGCACCAGCAGAATCAAATGGATATGGCACCTCAAATGTTTCTGGTTGTATATTATCATTCATATGGCTTAATTCATCCTCAGTCACAACAAAGCCACCACCGATAGAATAATAAATCTGCCGCAACAGAACATTCCCATCAGTATTAAGTCCTTCAAAGGCTAGTCCGTTTGTATGTCCAGGGAGAATTTTCTTTCGTTCAAAAATAAGATCACGCTGCACATCAAACTGATAAGCGGGATGGCCTTCTGGTTGCACTTTTTTTTCACGTATAACTTTTTCTAACAAAATCCCCATGCTATCAGGATCAACAGTAGAAGCTTTTTCTCCTAAAAGTCCTAATATGATAGCCCTATCTGTTGCATGACCAATACCCGTGAAAGCTAAAGAACCATAAAGATAAACACGTATACGAGAAACTTGAATATCAGACGACTGAGAAAAATCTCCTATCTTTTGCAAAAACATATTAGCAGCTGTCATCGGCCCCATCGTATGTGAGCTAGAAGGACCAATCCCAATTTTAAAAAGTTCAAAAACAGACAGAAACACGTATCACCTCAAAACTATAGTACAGCTTGAGCATATATGCTTTTTCATAACGTTTGTCCCGTTTAAAATCAAACTGCGAGATAAACTAAAAAAATGACAGCAATAAACACGAATGTCGCTCGTCTTGCTACCACCCAACACTTTCTTTCTATAGTGTTTTTCATTAGCCAACCCTCAAAAAACGGACAATGCCCCTAGAGTTACCACTCTTAATGTTCCAAACGTAGTAAAATAAGTGTTAATATGCAATATTAAAATTCAATAAGGATGCGAAATTCTTATCGGAAATATTTTGCATAATGCACCAAGTTCTTCAAAACGTATGCTTAATTATATAAAATATTTTATGGGTATGTTTCAATGAAACGTACAAAGTTTTCTAACGATTCTCTTTCTGTCTCAAAATTGTTTTCTGGAGCACTCATATCGCGATAACCAAGTGCCATACCACAGATAATATGGCGATCAGAAGGAATAGATAAAAGCGTACGAATCTCTTTATGATAATCAGCAAAAGCAGCTTGAGGGCAGGTATCTAATCCAAATCCACGTGCAGCTAACATAATGGTCTGCATAAACATACCCAAATCAAGCCAACTCCCCATTTCCATGTCGTGATCCATTGTAAATAAGAGTCCTACAGGTGCATCAAAAAATAAAAAATTTCGCGCCTTTTGATGAAGTATTTTTTCTTCATCACCTTTTTGAATTCCAAGACTCTGATAAAGATCCAAACCAACTTTTCGACGCCTTGAAATATAAGGCTCACGCCACTGACGTGGATAATAACTATATTCACGCTCTCCTTTTACACCTGAAAGCACAAGTTGTGAAAGCTCTTGCCCTACTTTCTGTAATACACTTCCTGTAAGCACAATCACTTGCCATGGCTGAATATTTGTTCCAGATGGTGCACGTGCTGCAAGTTTTAAGATTTCTTTGATTGTTTCCAACCTAACTGGCTGATCCGTAAAAGCACGAATTGACTTTCGTGATAAAATAGATTGAAAAACACTCATAGGAGAAACTGCCATTGTTTTTACTTTCTTTATGAAAAATAATTTTTTTTACTTATCAAGGACAATATATTGCGAAAATACCTTCGCAGCTTTTTTCGAACACTCTATTTCTTTAAATGACTTACACATTTCATGTAGTGTTAAAGATTCCCCTTAGAGATAGTGTAACCTATCTCTTTTAATAAAAAGAAAATTGTCTAAAAGCAGATGAAATAAATTTTATAATCAATGATTAACCCCCAACTCCGCTAAGCTCTCAAAAAAACTCTCCTCAATTCGTTCTAAATCCTGTAGAAGATCATCAATATCATTCTGCATCTGCTTTAAATCAGCTCGTTTTTTATGAATTCCTGCAATTAATTTCTTAAGCTTTTTCTCATCATCAGGTGGTTTTTCAACCATTGTCAACATATCAGATATTTCAGACAACGAAAATTTAACTCTTTTAGCACGCAGAATTTGTTTTAACTTATGACGATCCGTTTGTGTATAAAGCCGTGTATTTCCACGCCGAAAAGGAATAAGAAGTCCCTCTTCTTCATAATAACGCAAAGTCCGAGCTGTTATTGAAAACTCACGTGTTAATTTTCCAATTGAATAATATTCGTACATTTTTTTATTCTGTCTTCATAGATCACATTGTGATAAGAAATATGTCTATTTTTTATAATACTTAGTGAGCACCCTAATCTCTACTCTCCTGCATTCTAATTTAGAAGAAGATACATTCTTGTCATACAAGTATTGTATAGTAGAGAATCAATTATTTTTTAGATTATAGAAAAGACTATCGATCTTTCATTATAAGTCCTTTAAAATCTTTATAGAAGATATCAATCAACAATTTTCCTAAAATTCAAAATCAATCATTATTTGATTTGTAGATAACCAACTCTTTTCCTTGAATATGGCTTTTGAGTTTCACATAATTACAAAACAATAAGCTACTAAAGATGTTTAAAATAACTATTGCCTTATAATTTTTGATATTTTTCAGGAAAATATGCAACTTCTGCATTTCGAAATAAAAAAACGTCTGAATAGAAAGTTCAGACGTTTTTTTATTATGTGATGTTATATTTAAATTATTCAGCAACTGCTTGGGTTGTCATATTTGTCAACATAGCCTTAGCCACTTCGTTATTACTAGACTTACGCTGCTCATCTACAATCAAATCATCACGAACTGCAGCAATACGACGGATTTGAGAAATCGTACCCCCCGTACCTGCTGGAATAAGACGACCGACAATAACGTTCTCTTTAAGTCCTTGCAAAGTATCAATTTTACCAGAAACTGCTGCTTCAGTAAGAACACGTGTTGTTTCCTGAAACGATGCCGCCGAAATGAAAGAAGGCGTTTGAAGAGAAGCTTTTGTAATTCCAAGAAGAATGGGATTACCAGAGGCAGGTTTCTTCCCTTCTGCAATCAAATTATCATTGATTTCATCAAGTTCAATACGATCAACATTATCACCTGGAATATAACCAGAATCTCCAGATTCAGTAATTTCAACTTTTTGCAACATTTGACGAACAATCACTTCAATGTGCTTGTCATTAATAAGAACTCCCTGCAAACGATAAACCTCCTGAATCTCATTAACAAGATAAGATGCCAAAGCTTCAACCCCCTTAATCGCTAAGATATCATGAGGTGCTGGATTACCATCAAGGATATAATCTCCCTTTTCAATTTGATCACCTTCTTGGAAGTGAAACAACTTACCTTTTGGAATCAAATATTCTACTGCCTCAAGAGTTTCATCATTTGGTTCAATAATGATACGACGTTTATTCTTATAACCACGGCCGAATCGAATCGTACCACTTACTTCAGCAATAATCGCATGATCCTTTGGACGACGCGCTTCAAAAAGCTCAGCCACACGTGGTAAACCACCCGTAATATCTTTCGTCTTGGCACTTTCCATTGGCAAACGAGCAATAACATCACCAGCCTTAACATGAGCACCAAGCTCAACAGAAAGAATAGTTTCCACTGACATCATATAACGCGCTTCACCTCCCTTATACAATTTAGCAATGGATTCACCTTCTTTATCTGCATGGATAATAATGGCTGGTTTAAGATCCGCACCACGTGGATTAGCGCGCCAATCAATCACCAAACGCTTCGTAATACCCGTAGATTCATCAGCTGTTTCAGTGACAGATAAACCATCAATCATATCTTCAAAACCCACATAGCCTTCAACTTCCGTTAAAATTGGACGTGTGTAAGGATCCCATTCTGCTATACGTTGGCCACGTTTAACCATATCACCATCATCAACAAAAATATGGGCACCATAGCTAACACGATGTACAACGCGCTCTTTTCCTAACTCATCCTTGATAAGGATAGCCATATTACGCCCCATCACAACCAAATGTCCTTCAGAGTTACGAACCACATTACGATTACGAATCTCCACCTTACCTTCATAAGATGCCTCTAAATAAGATGAATCAACAACCTGCGCAGTTCCTCCTAAGTGGAAAGTACGCATAGTGAGCTGTGTTCCCGGTTCACCAATGGATTGAGCAGCAATAACACCAACGGCTTCTCCCTGATTAACAGGTGTTCCACGCGCCAAATCACGACCATAGCATTTTGCACAAACACCAAGACGTGTTTCACATGTTAAAGCAGAACGAATTTGAACAGATTGAATTCCAGCTTCTTCAATCTTCGCGACATCAGCTTCCTCAATCATCGCTCCACCTTCAAGGATAACCTCTCCAGAGACAGGATGTAGAATATCAACAAGCGCTGTACGACCAAGAATCCTTTGCCCAAGGGAGGCAACAATTTGTCCTGCATCAACAATTGGCTGCATGGTAAGCCCTTTTGCGGTACCACAATCAACTGCTGAAATAATAGCATCCTGTGCAACATCAACAAGACGCCGTGTTAAATAACCAGAGTTCGCCGTCTTTAACGCAGTGTCAGCAAGTCCTTTGCGTGCACCATGCGTGGAATTGAAGTATTCATTAACAGTTAGACCTTCTTTAAAATTTGAAATAATGGGGGTTTCAATAATTTCACCCGATGGTTTTGCCATTAATCCACGCATACCGGCCAATTGTCTCATCTGGTTAGCAGAACCACGTGCCCCAGAATGCGACATCATATAGATCGAATTCATCGGCCGTTGACGACCTGTTTTAGGATCAAAATCGACGGCTTGAATACGTTTCATCATTTCATCTGCAACGCGATCTGTACATTTACCCCAAGCATCTACAACCTTATTGTATTTTTCACCTTGTGTAATCAAACCATCATTATATTGCTGTTCATACTCCTTAGCCAAAGCTTCTGTCTCTGCAACTAAACGCGGCTTACTATCAGGAATAACCATATCATCCTTACCGAATGAAATTCCTGCACGACAAGCATAAGAAAAGCCAAGCTGCATAATACGGTCGCAAAAAATAACCGTCTCTTTTTGTCCACAGTGCCGATAAACATGATCAATCATTTTAGAAATATTCTTTTTCGTCATTTCTTGATTGACAATATCAAATGAGATATCCGAATTTCTTGGCAAAAGCTCACCGATAATCAAACGACCAGGTGTCGTATCATAAAGTTTAGAAACTTCTTTTCCATCCTTCCCCATATTCTTAACACGGCCTTTAATCTTCGTATGAAGCGTTACAACCTTATTTTCCAAGGCATAATGAAGCTCACCTATGTCAGAAAAAGCCATTCCTTCACCTGGTTCTTTTTCAGAAACAATTGAAAGATAATAAAGACCAAGGACCATATCCTGTGAGGGAACAATAATTGGGGCACCATTGGCCGGATGAAGAATATTATTGGTCGACATCATCAAAACACGAGCTTCAAGCTGAGCTTCAAGAGAAAGCGGAACGTGAACCGCCATCTGATCTCCATCAAAATCCGCATTAAAAGCAGTACACACCAGTGGATGAAGTTGAATAGCTTTGCCTTCAATTAAGATAGGTTCAAAAGCCTGAATCCCCAAACGGTGCAATGTTGGCGCACGGTTGAGTAAAACAGGGTGTTCACGAATAACCTCATCCAAGATATCCCAAACTTCTGGATGTTCTTTTTCAACAAGCTTCTTTGCCTGCTTTACCGTTGATGAATAGCCTTTTGCATCAAGCCGCGCATAAATAAAAGGCTTAAACAATTCAAGAGCCATTTTTTTGGGAAGACCACATTGATGCAATTTTAATTCAGGACCCGTCACGATAACAGAACGCCCCGAGTAATCAACACGCTTCCCAAGTAAGTTCTGACGAAAACGTCCTTGCTTACCCTTCAACATATCTGATAGGGACTTGAGAGGACGTTTATTGGCTCCAGTAATCACACGCCCACGCCGTCCATTATCAAACAATGCATCAACAGCTTCTTGTACCATACGCTTTTCATTGCGCACGATAATTCCAGGAGCACGCAATTCAATCAGCCGTTTCAATCGGTTATTACGATTAATAACCCGCCGATAAAGATCATTCAGATCTGATGTCGCAAAACGCCCACCATCAAGCGGAACCAATGGACGCAAATCCGGTGGAATAACCGGAATTGTTTTCATAATCATCCACTCTGGCTTATTTCCAGATTCAAGAAAATTTTCAACGATTTTAAGTCGTTTAATCAGTTTTTTCTGCTTTAACTCTGAAGTTGTTTCAGCTAATTCGAGACGCAAATCATTGGCGATTTTATTTAACTCCATACCAGCTAAAAGCTCGTAAATAGCTTCAGCGCCAATCATAGCTGTAAACTGATCTTCTCCAAACTCATCAATAGCAAGCATATATTCTTCTTCAGAAAGAAGCTGATGGAGCTTAAGAGATGTCAATCCTGGTTCGGTTACAATATAATTCTCAAAATAAAGAACCCGCTCAATATCTTTTAAAGTTAAATCTAAAAGTGTAGAAATACGACCTGGTAATGATTTAAGAAACCATATATGCGCAACAGGTGCCGCAAGTTCAATATGCCCCATACGCTCACGACGTACGCGCGAAAGAGTAACCTCTACACCGCATTTTTCACAAATAATGCCCTTATACTTCATGCGTTTATATTTGCCACATAGACATTCATAGTCTTTAATAGGGCCAAATATACGTGCACAAAAAAGACCATCACGCTCTGGTTTAAAAGTCCTATAATTAATAGTCTCAGGCTTCTTAATCTCACCATACGACCAGGACAAAATTTTCTCAGGACTCGCAATAGAAATGCGAATAGAGTCAAATGTCTGCGCTGGCGCTTGAGGATTGAAAAGATTCATGACCTCGTGGTTCATGCTGTTCTCCTTCAAAGATTCTTAGAACCTGTTGTAATATCTCATTTGTTTTATAACAGATCTTCTTTAAAATACATTTACTTTTAAAAATAACCTGTATAACCTTAATAAGGTTATTGAACCTCTTAAAGCAATCAGAGCGCAGTCTTTTTCTACTGCGCTCCTTGAATTATTATTCTGCTGTATCAGACAATGCCCGCTGTGCAATAAGTTCGCGCGCATCATCAAGCTCCACGTTAAGAGCAAGTGAGCGCATTTCTTTTACCAACACATTAAAGCTTTCGGGTATACCCGCCTCAAATGTATCATCACCACGCACAATTGCCTCATAGACTTTCGTTCGACCAGCCACATCATCTGATTTTACTGTTAGCATCTCCTGCAAAGTATATGCAGCACCATAAGCTTCCAGTGCCCAAACCTCCATTTCACCAAAACGCTGACCACCAAACTGTGCCTTACCTCCTAATGGCTGCTGCGTAACAAGTGAATAGGGACCAATAGAACGTGCATGAATCTTATCATCAACAAGGTGATGCAATTTCAACATGTAAATATATCCTACCGTTACTGGACGATCAAAAGGCTCTCCAGTACGACCATCATAAAGCGTAACCTGCCCTGAACTATCTAAGCCTGCGTCCTCCAGCATCATGTTAATATCAGACTCATGTGCTCCATCAAAAACAGGCGTTGCAATTGAAACCCCTTTCTTCATCTGTAATGCCAATTTGTAAAGGCTTTCATTATCATACTGACGGACTGGTTCATTTTGATTATCATCAGGCATAAGATTTTCAATACGCTGACGCAACGGCAATATATCCCCAGTCTCTTGATACAATTCTAACAAATCACCAATCTTCTTGCCCATCCCCGCACATGCCCAACCAAGATGCGTCTCAAGAATTTGTCCAACATTCATACGACTAGGCACACCAAGCGGATTCAAGACGATATCAGCATGGGTCCCATCTTCAAGAAATGGCATATCTTCTACGGGAAGAATACGTGAAACAACACCCTTATTCCCGTGACGTCCCGCCATCTTATCACCTGGTTGGATTTTGCGCTTCACAGCCACAAAAACCTTCACCATTTTCATGACACCAGGAGGCATTTCATCACCTCTTTGGACCTTTTCAACTTTATCCATAAAGCGACGTTGTAATGCTTCTTTTGATTCATCATATTGCTTGCGCAAAGCTTCAATTTCATTTTGAAGTTTTTCATCCTCAACAGCAAATTGCCACCACTGGGATCGTGGATAATGCCCCATTACTGTACTATCAAGCTTTTTGCTGCCCGAAAAGCCTTTCGGACCTTCTACAGCAACTTTACCTGTCAACATATCGGTAAGGCGCGCATAAACATTGCGATCAAGAATAGACTGCTCATCATCACGGTCTTTTGCTAAACGCTCAATTTCTTCACGCTCAATTGCCATCGCACGTTCATCTTTTTCCACGCCATGGCGATTAAAAACGCGAACTTCAACAACAGTACCAAAAGTTCCTGGAGGCATACGCATAGAAGTATCACGAACATCGGATGCCTTTTCCCCAAAAATTGCACGCAGAAGCTTTTCTTCCGGCGTCATGGGACTTTCCCCTTTTGGGGTAATCTTTCCAACTAAAATATCACCTGGTTGAACTTCAGCACCAATATAAATAATGCCAGCTTCATCAAGATTTCTTAACGCTTCTTCCGCAACATTAGGAATGTCGCGCGTAATTTCCTCAGGACCAAGTTTTGTATCGCGTGCTGCAACTTCAAATTCCTCAATATGAATTGAAGTAAAAACATCATCAGCAACAATGCGCTCAGATAACAAAATAGAATCTTCATAATTGTATCCATTCCAAGGCATAAAGGCTACGAGAACATTCCGCC
Source organism: Bartonella sp. MR63HLJHH (assembly GCF_042194155.1). NCBI lineage: Bacteria > Pseudomonadati > Pseudomonadota > Alphaproteobacteria > Hyphomicrobiales > Bartonellaceae > Bartonella > Bartonella sp. MR63HLJHH. The sequence goes on along the minus strand of NZ_JBHIMN010000010.1, from coordinate 6,513 downwards.
CAAGAGCTAAATCACCAAGATCCGTGGATGGACCATCTGCAATGATATCACCTTTCTCTACCCTATCACCGACATGTACAAGAGGACGCTGATTAATACAAGTGGACTGATTAGAACGCTGAAATTTCTGTAGGCGGTAAATATCAACGCCTGATTTTGAAGGATCTAAATCTTCTGTTGCACGGATAACAATACGGGTAGCATCAACTTGATCAACAACACCACTACGTTTTGCACTCACAGCAGCTCCTGAATCGCGCGCAACAATGGCTTCCATTCCCGTCCCAACAAATGGCGCTTCAGCACGTACAAGAGGAACTGCCTGACGCTGCATGTTCGATCCCATAAGCGCACGATTCGCATCATCATTTTCCAAAAAAGGAATAAGCGCTGCTGCAACTGAAACCAACTGTTTTGGTGAAACATCCATCAAATCAACATGATCACGCGGCGCCATTAAAACTTCACCAGCATGACGGCAAACAACAAACTCTTCTGTAAAACGACCTTCACTATCTAATGAAGAATTAGCTTGAGCGACATAATGCTTTGCTTCTTCCATCGCTGAAAGATAAATAACTTCTTTTGTGACTTTTCCATCAACAATTTTTCGATATGGGCTTTCAATAAAGCCATATTTATTAACTCGCGCAAATGTTGCTAAGGAGTTAATGAGACCAATATTGGGGCCTTCTGGTGTTTCAATCGGACAAATACGACCATAATGCGTAGGATGTACGTCACGGACTTCAAAACCCGCACGTTCACGAGTCAAACCACCTGGACCAAGAGCAGAAAGACGGCGCTTATGGGTAATCTCCGACAATGGATTAGTTTGATCCATAAACTGCGACAATTGCGAAGACCCAAAAAACTCACGAACTGCTGCTGCTGCAGGCTTTGCATTGATCAAATCCTGTGGCATAACTGTATCAATTTCAACCGATGACATACGCTCTTTTATCGCACGCTCCATACGAAGAAGACCAATGCGATATTGATTTTCCATTAACTCCCCAACGGAACGAACGCGACGGTTGCCAAGATTATCAATATCATCAATTTCGCCACGACCATCACGCAATTCAACCAACATCTTAACAACAGCGAGAATATCCTCTTGGCGTAAAATTCGAACTGTGTCTGGACAATCAAGATCCATACGCAAATTCATCTTAACACGCCCAACAGCTGAAAGATCATAACGCTCTGGATCAAAAAACAATGAATGGAACATTGCTTCTGCTGTATCGATTGTTGGGGGCTCACCTGGACGCATCACTCGGTAAATATCAAATAACGCATCCTGCCGACTTTCATTTTTATCCACCTTCAAAGTATTGCGGATATAAGCGCCAATATTCATGTGATCAATATCAAGGATATTGATTTGATCAGCACTAACATCAAGCAAAATTTTTAATACTTTTTCGTCAATTTCATCACCAGCTTCAAGGTAAATTTCACCTGTTTCGTAATTGACGATATCTTCGGCTAGATAACAACCTAATAAATCATCTTCACTAACTTTAACCGCTTTAAGTCCTTTTTCTGCCAAAGACTTCGCAGTACGAACTGTTAATTTTTTACCAGCCTCCGCGACGACTTCACCACTATCTGCATCTATAAGGTCAGAGATGAGCTTCATTCCTTTAAAGCGATCAACAGAATAAGGAACTCGCCATCCTTCTCCATCACGCTCATAAGGCACTTTATCATAAAACGTCGATAAAATATCTGACGCATCCATACCCAGTGCCATCAAAAGACTAGTAACAGGAATCTTGCGCCGTCGATCAATACGTGCATAAATGATGTCCTTAGCATCAAACTCAATATCAAGCCAAGAACCACGATACGGAATAACACGAGCAGCAAAAAGAAGCTTTCCTGATGAATGGGACTTTCCTTTATCATGGTCAAAAAAGACACCAGGAGAACGATGCATCTGCGAAACAATAACACGTTCCGTACCATTAACAATAAAGGTACCATTCGTCGTCATTAAAGGCATATCGCCCATATAAACGCCTTGCTCTTTAATGTCTTTGATATCTTTGGAGCCAGTATCCTCATCAACATCAAAAACAATCAAACGTAATATGACCTTTAATGGGGCAGCATAAGTTAAATCACGTTGACGGCACTCCTCAACATCAAATTTCGGTAAATCAAATTCATAACCAACAAACTCAAGCATAGCTGTACCGGAAAAATCTGAAATAGGAAAAACGGATTTAAAAACAGCTTGCAAACCTTCATCTGGTCGTCCACCTTTCGGTTCCTCAACCATGAGAAACTGATCGTATGACGCTTTTTGAACCTCAATAAGATTCGGCATTTCTGCTACTTCAGGAATCTTACCAAAAAATTTGCGTACGCGCTTACGACCATTGAATTGAGACATCATTGCGTGAGTCTGAGCCATCGTCGCTCCTTGATCTTTACTCTTCAAGGTAGACCAACCTTGAAAGCCTTATATCATTAACCTGCATATGCAGACCAGTTCACTTGATACTCAATAATGAGCATCTTTAACTTTCCCCATCAACATAAGCCATTTATCTTTTTGACTCTATGATGAAGGGACGGATAGTGCAAACCTATCCCATTATTGTTACGAAACCGTTGGGAAAAGGTTTTTTTACTCATTATTTTTCCTCTTTGTATTAAGAGAAAGAAAATCGGCGAACATAAATGCCCGCCGATAAAATTAAATTTACTTAAGTTCTACTTTAGCACCAGCAGCTTCAAGTTGAGATTTAATTTTTTCTGCTTCTTCTTTAGAAGCACCCTCTTTAATAGGCTTAGGTGCCCCTTCAACCAGATCTTTAGCTTCTTTAAGACCAAGTCCAGTAAGAGCACGAACTTCCTTAATAACATTAATTTTTTGCGCGCCACCTTCAACAAGAATAACATCAAATTCTGTTTTTTCTTCAGCAGCTGGAGCAGCAGCACCAGCAACAGCAGCGACAGCTACAGGAGCAGCAGCCGAAACTCCCCACTTCTCTTCAAGTAACTTAGAAAGCTCAGCGGCTTCCAAAAGGGTTAGATTAGAAAGGTCTTCTACGATCTTCTCTAGATCAGCCATTTTTAAATTCCTTCAATTAAAAGATTTGAACCATTATTAAATCTTATCCAAAAAAACAGAAAAGCATTAAAGCCCTTCCATAAACGTGAATACAAACAGCCTTAAGCCGCCTTATCCTTCTGAGCATATGCTCCAATGACACGTGCAACCTGACCAGCAGGAGCATTAACAACCTGTGCAATACGGGTCGCAGGGGTAGAAATCATACCCACAAGTTTTGCACGCAACTCGTTTAATGAAGGCAATGAAGCCAATGACTTCACAGCATCTACAGTTAAACTTGTTGCACCCATTGAACCGCCAAGGATGACAAATTTGTCATTGCTTTTCGCAAAATCAACAGCAACTTTCGGTGCTGTGATTGGATCTTCTGAATAAGCAATAAGTGTTTGTCCAGTAAACAAACCCACTATCGATTCAGATTCCGTGCCCTGAAGAGCGATTTTAGCAAGACGGTTTTTGGCGACTTTAACGGCACCGCCAGCTTCACCCATTTTCGAACGTAGATCATTCATCTGTGAAACTGTCAGACCGGAATAATGTGCAACAACAACAGAACCAGACTTCCGAAAAGCCTCGTTAAGCCATGTAACAAATTCGCGTTTCTCCGCTCTATTCACTGTCTCTCTCCATTTAACAGATTTGCTTAAAACAAACCTGTTGGTTACCTTTGATAACATAAAATACTTCATGTCACCGATGAGGATCCTGTCCCCTTTTTCACGCATAACGATCAAAGGCAACCTTGGCTCAAACCCTTTAAGTCTTTTAACTCTCAGTTTTTACCCCAGTCTCATGCAGGTTTTTTTTGATTAAGATACTTAAAAGCATCACCTACAATCTCGGACAGGATATTCCGGAATTTCTTCCGGTATAACCTAAGCCCTATAAAGCTTAGATAGCTAAATGCTGATCAAAACCAGCATTTTAAATACAATTTTGATATTCACATACCCCAAAATAAAATTATAAATCAGCTTACACTAGCTCTGAACGAACCGTTGCTGGATCAACTTTAACACCAATTCCCATAGTCGAAGAAACAGCAACGCGCTTAATATACTCACCTTTTGCACCTTGCGGTTTGGCTTTAATGACTGCACTTGCAAAGGCCTTTATATTTTCTACGATTTTTTCAACACCAAAAGAAGCCTTACCAATACCAGCATGCACAATACCAGCTTTTTCCACACGAAACTCAACAGCACCACCTTTAGAAGCTTTGACAGCACCGGCAACATCAAGTGTTACAGTACCAACTTTCGGATTCGGCATCAAACTCCGCGGACCAAGAATCTTACCAAGACGACCAACAAGAGGCATCATGTCTGGTGTTGCAATACAACGATCGAAGTCTATAGTCCCTCCATTAATGCTTTCAAACAAATCTTCAGCCCCTACAATATCAGCTCCTGCCGCCTTAGCTTCCTCAGCCTTATCCCCACGAGCAAAAACGGCAACACGAATATTTCTTCCTGTTCCATTAGGCAAATGAGCAACTCCTCGAACCATTTGATCAGCATGACGAGGATCAACACCCAAGTTCATTGAAATTTCGATTGTTTCATCAAACTTAGCAACTGCACGCTCCTTAACCATTGAAACGGCATCTTTTAAAGCGTAAAGTTCATTAAAATCAATATCTTTTCGGATATTTTTTATTCTTTTTGCTACTTTTGCCATAATATTAGCCCACCACTTCCAAGCCCATCGAGCGAGCAGAACCTTCAACCATACGCATTGCTGCCTCAATGTCATTCGCATTAAGATCTTTCATTTTTGATTCCGCAATCGAACGAATTTTATCGCGAGAAATGCTTCCTACAGACACTTTACCAGGCTCTTTTGAACCAGATTTCAGGTTTGCTTCCTTCTTTAAAAAGAATGATACAGGAGGCGTCTTGAGAGAAAATGTGAAAGACTTATCTTGGTAATACGTAATAACAACTGGAATCGGTGCTCCCTTTTCCATTTCTTGTGTAGCTGCATTAAACGCCTTACAAAATTCCATGATATTAATACCGCGTTGCCCAAGAGCTGGACCAATCGGTGGAGATGGAGTAGCAGCTCCTGCAGGAACCTGCAACTTAAGCTGACCTATACTTTTTTTTGCCATAACAATCTGCCTTTAATTTCACTGGTATACTGACAATTTATCTTGCCCATTACCCGCCGCAGTCACGTGGTTCGGATCATTAAGCCGACAAAAGCCATAAATCACCTCCCACTCCTTCCTTAAAGTAATTAAAACTACTCTAAGTTTAATCAGAGTTTTTCAACCTGACCAAATTCCAAATCAACAGGCGTAGGACGCCCAAAAATAAGCACTTCAACCTTAAGACGAGAGCGCTCTTCTTCAACCTCTTGAACAATTCCATTAAACGAAACAAAAGGACCATCAGCAACACGAACCTGCTCTCCAACCTCAAACAATACAGAAGACTTTGGAGACTCAACCCTTTCTTGAACTTGTTTGAGAATTTGCTCAACCTCTCGATCAGAAATGGGAACAGGACGCGAATCCGATCCTAAAAAACCTGTCACTTTAGGCGTATTCTTAATAAGATGATAAACTTCATCTGTTAACTCAGCACGAACAAGAACATAACCAGGAAAAAATTTCCGCTCAGCATCAACTTTACGTCCACGACGAACCTCTACAACACGCTCTGTTGGAACAAAAATCTTTTCAAAAAGATGATCAAGTCCTTTTTGCTTTGCTTCCTTATCAATAGCTTCCGCTACTTTCTTTTCAAAATTTGAATATGCCTGAACAATATACCAACGAGCTGCCACAGTCACACTTCCTTACATTCTCAACTAAAAAGATATTTCAGAAGATCAATAACCCGCCAAACACCAAAATTCATAACCTGATCCACAATAAAAAAGAAAGCTGAAGCCAACGCAGTTACCAACAAAACCATAACAGTAGAAATAACCGTCTCACGACGTGTAGGCCATTTCACTTTAATTGTTTCTGCATAAACCTGCTTCAAAAAGGTAATCGGATTGGTTTTAGATGCCATCGTCACACTATACTCTCTCTAGCCCTATTGTGTTTTATACAAAAAAAATAAACAGAACGAAATGCAAAAGCCAACTTTCAGACTTATGCAATTTCCTCACTTCTTATTCAATACCGTTTCATACACAAAAAAACAAGCCCTATATCAAAAAAAGCGAAAAAGGCAGCAAAATCCACTCCCTTATATGTAAAATTCTATTCCCCTTTGGCAGGGGCAGCAGGACTTGAACCCGCGACCTGCGGTTTTGGAGACCGCCGCTCTACCAACTGAGCTATACCCCTAATTCTCAAAACTAAAACACTTTTAACATCCCTTTAACAAGCATTATTTATTCAATGATCTTAGAGACGATACCGGCACCAACAGTACGACCACCTTCACGAATAGCAAAAC
>NZ_JBHIMN010000001.1:333344-338213 GCF_042194155.1 Bartonella sp. MR63HLJHH | reverse complement strand
CTACATCAGAATAAACCTTATCTTCAGAAACACCATCATCCTTAACCGATTTAACCGTGAATGTAGGAGCGGTCCATGTTCCACCATCATACTTGGCGCCACCGCCAAAATAAGATGCAGCACCGCTACCTAGTGAATGAAGCTGTGAACCATTAACGGCATCATGAGAATCCTTGGCAATCTTACCAATTCCAACATTATGCAATGCAACAGTGCCTGTTTTGGGATCACCAAAAGTCACACTGCTTTGTTTCGCTTTAGGTGCTGTTCTGGTAAGTGTACTGACCTCTTCTGTTGTATCTTCTTCTACATCGTAGAAAACTGCTATAGAACGCACGTCTTCAATATTTTTAGAAAGAGTGGTTACGTTTTCATCAAGCTGACCTTTGTTAACAGCATCAGTATCATCAGTACCTTTTGCCAATCCTGTTATCTTTTTACTGCCAGCACCAATACCAGTCGTCGTTATTTGCGGACCACCCGTAATCACTAAGCCGGTGGCATCTAGGGTATTTGTGCCTGCCTTTAAGCTCGTTAATGCAACATCTTGAGCCAGATCAAATTGTACCTTATTATCCTTATCGCCTTTTGTAAGATTAAGATTTGTACTTCCAGTTACCAAATCCAATGGGCTGGTTGAATTAACGTTCGTCGTATTTTTACCATTAACAGAGAGCCCCCAACTTGGGTTTATAGAATCTTGTAGAGCTTTTAGCTGTGCAACATTTACCGCATCAGAGTCGTTCGTGCCAGCGGCAACACCTACAATCTGTCTGGTTTTTCCTTGCTTAGCATCACCAATACTGAGTGCACCAAGACCGGATAGCCATGTATTGTCCTGTTTATCTGAATTCTCTCTAGTACGAGGATCATAACCCCCAAAACCAGGTCCAACATTCGCTACAGAACCGCTTCCCAAAGCAATACTATCTTTAACTGATGCTTTTGCTCCACTACCAAAAGCAAGCGCAGATTCGCCGGTAGCTGTTGCGCCAGCACCAAGAGCAACTCCACCAACAGCAGCTACAGATGCATTTGCACCTAAGGCAATTCCATTTAACGAACCTTTTGGATCATTTGTGGAACCACCATTCTTTACAGATGCGCCAGAACCAAAAGCAAGCGCACCGCTAGAGAGTTTACTAACGCTGGCCTTGCTACCAAGAGCGACTGAATTTTCTGCATCAGCTATAGCATCTGCAAAATCTTTGCCAGTAGTGTTAATTTTTAAACCTTTTATAACCCCTGCTGCTTGTCCTGCTTGTGCTGCTTTTAGCTGTGCAAAATTCACTGCATCAGTATCATCAGTACCTTCTGCCAATCCTGTTATCTTTTTATTACCAGCATTAATACCAGCTATTGTTATTAGCGGACCATCTGCAATCAATAAGCCTGCTACGTTTAGGGTACTTGGGCCTACCTTTAAGCTCGTTAATGTAACATCTTGAGCCAAATCAAATTTTAGCTTATTATCCTTATCACCTTTTGTAATCCGAAGATTTGTACTTCCAGCAGAAAAATCTACTCCACTACCCATAAGAACAGTTGTAGCATTTGCACCGCCAGCAGAGAGTCCCCAACCGTTTTTTCTTACAACATCTTCTAAGTCTCTCAACTGCCTAACATTCACAGCATCGGCAACCTCAGAACCAGCTGCTACGCCTGTAATTTGTCTGGTTATACCCTTACTATAATCACCAACACTCACTGCACCCCGCGTACTTTTCCATTGCGCCTCAGTGTTTTTTGCAGGACCCTGCAACAAAGAAGTATAACCAAACACACCAGCAGCCCTATCGGCTTTAGAATCTCTTCCCAGAGCAACGCCATCTGGGGACCCAGCTAAGGAATTGGCACCTATAGCGATAGCTCCATCTGCCCTTGCTTCCGAATAAAATCCAAAAGAAATGGTCCAATGACCAGTTCCCTTTGCACGATGACCAATAGCAGTTGAACCAAACCCTAGGGCTTTAGAAACGGCTCCTACAGCCGTTGCATAATCACCCTGCGCGGTTGTATAATCATTTGCCCCGTGTGTGCTGTCAGGATTATATTCACTACCTATTGCAACAGTGCTTTTTCCTATAGTGTGAGCCATGTAACCTATAGCAATAGCATCACCCTGCTCTGATGTCTGAGCGTTATGGCCTATAGCAATACCGTCCGCTCCCTTTGCAGATGCACCTGTACCTTGAATAACAGTGTTACTCGCTCGTGTATTTCCACCCCGCAAAAGGTCAGAAACATTAACAAGCGTTGCATTCTCATCATTTTCTGCAAACGGTTGGGCTGTAGAGCTATCAACCACAAAGGACTGTGGACTAATGAGAGGCTTTTTATCTTGCACCCCTGCATTTAACGTTTTTTTCGATAGGTTATTACTGTTTGCTGTCAAAACATTGATTATAGAGCCCTCATCACTCGGACCTAGAAGAGTTTTGGTTAAAAAATTTGCATAGTTATCAGCAGCATTTACCTTGGGTGTCAAAGCAACATTCAGCGCTGTTAAATAATTGTCTTTTGAGACAGAAGAAGCATTCAAACCAGCAACAGAGATGATGTTTTCTGGATAAGAGACACCAGCACTGTTAACACCCTCAAGAAATGTGTTTCTAAAATCAGAATTTGCTGAAAAAACAGGTGTAACATTCGATAAAAATGTAGCCGCTGCAGCCAACGAAAGAACTTTAACAAAAGAAAAACGAGAACGTTTTAATTCACTCGCTGCTTGTGGGGCATATAATTTTTTCATAACAAACTCTCCAATGAAAAAACTTAAAAACACCTCCAAAACATAAAAAAGACACATTTTAGCATTATTGACCTCTTTGGAATTGAGAATAGAGGATTATTGCTTAGAGTGTGAACGTTTTGAGTCTTTAATCTTGTTTTGTTTGTGCTTTCTGTGTTGAGACCTAAATGTTTGTTTTTTGATTATGTTTTGTGGACATAAAAATGACACATTTAGAGTCTAAGGGGTTTAATGTGCTGTTTTTTCCTAACTAAAAAGAGGTCTCGCATATTTAATCTTACTTTTTACTTGGTCGTCGTTACTATAAAATCTTTCAAAAAAGGTTTTAGTATGTGTTTTCCTAGTTATAGACTTTAGTTTTATTAAAAAGCATTTTTTTGTTAATAACAAGTAAAGTAAAAAGAGATTGTAATATGTTCGAAATCTAGCTTGCCTCGGATAATCGGCTTTTTAGTTAGGTTTTCTCTTTTTAAAGTATCATATAATGATATATGCGCGGTCTTGTGATGTACCTTCTATCTTTACGCACTACTTTTCCCCCCCTTTGAAAGTTATTTTATCAAAATGAGTCTTACTAATATACATTTCCACATCACTATAGACTGTTCAAGAAAATAGCAACATAAAAATATGACTTTTTAGCAATATGGATTCTACTGTGATCTTTTTTCAACAAAAATATAGAAAAAGCTTCTATAAAACCTCAAAGTTTATAGCCTCATCTGTTGCTTTAGGTCCATCAGCTACTGCGGAGGGTCTAAGTTCTATTGCTGTAGGTTTGAATGCGCAGAGCAAAGGAGATAATTCAGCTGCTTTTGGTGATCTTGTATATGCATCAAATATTATGCTTATCTCTAGATAAATACTGTAGCGTCTTAAAAAAAATCACCCTCATTTCAATCAATAAGGGTGAAAATTTTATTAAGTTTTCGTTGTTCTTATTATTTTATTTTCAGAGTGATTGCACCACCTATTCCCCAATGACCACCAGCACTCGTGGCAGAGAGATTAGAGCGGATTTTTCCGTTTTCAGATGTATAACCAGCACCAAGAGCAAATGCGGATTGTCCACGCCATGCGCCGCTACCAAATGAAACACTCAAAGATCCTGGTTCGTCGAAGTAACGTAGGTTGGACGCTGCTAGACCAACAGCTGCTGCTTGCCTTGCTTCTTTGCGTACACTCTTAATGTCATAACTTAAAATATTAAACTTCATATCTGTATATTGGTGAGCCCGATCAACGGCATCATCAATAGCATCGATAACGATATTATTCACTCGTTGATCTGTGTAATGCTTTGATTGATCAAGAACGATCTTCATCTGCTCTTGGGTATAGTCGTGAAGTTGACCACCATTTACAGCTTCTTTCGAACCTTGTTCAATACGACCATCCGCAACATTATCAATCATAACAGGTTCGCTTTCATTCCCACCTTTTAGAGTGATCTTATTGGTCTTTTTACCATCAGCATCTTTATCATAGTTAACTGCGCCATCAGAAAGATTATTAACCGTGTTTTCAATATTATCAACTCTGTTTTCAATATTGAAAACCGTTTCACCCATATCCGTAACCGTAGTGGAAATATTGTCGACTCTGTTTTCGATATGCTTAATATCTTTCTCAACGCCAGTGATCCGTTCGTTGGTCTGCCAAAGCTGTCCGCCATTGACTGCATCTTTTGAACCTTCTGCAATTTTACCATCTGCTACATTGATAATCTTACTTGGTTGACCATCGTGGCTAGCATCATAGGCTTTTTTCTGCTCATTCCAATTTAAACCATTGGACGAAACATTATTTTCAACATTTTGAATGCGATTGTTTATCTTGGACATACTCTCACTTACGCCGTCAAAAGCATTGGCAACGTCATGATAGGTCTTCTTCTCACCAGAACTACCGTCATTATTGAATTGTGCTATCTTGAAAGTAGGAGCGGTCCATTTTCCATCATTATAGCCAGCGCTACCACCAAAATACGCAGCAAGCTGATTACTCATCAAATAAAGTTGCGAACCATTTACAGCATCGGTTGAGTTAGCAGAAATATCTCCATTAGCAAGAAACTTAATTTTTCTATTGGTTCTTTCCTCTCCATGCTGTGCTAC